>CAZEGY010000020.1:0-18441 GCA_964511815.1 uncultured Rhodovulum sp. | reverse complement strand
GAGCTCGACGCCCGCATGCCCGAGCTCCACGAAGTGCTGGGGGTGTGACGATGACATCCCCGCCAGCGGAAGCCCCGGCCGGATCTCTTTCGGAACGCCCGAGTCGCCGGATTTCGACCGTCGGCGAACGGCCCGGCCGACGCACTGCGTCGGCTTCCTCGGGCCGCAGCCTCGCGGGCAAGGCCCGCTTCGGTCGCAAGGGGCCCGCGCAATGACCACCGTCTTCGGCATCCCCGTCCAGGCGCTCTTCGGCCAGCTCCTCGTCGGCCTGATCAACGGCTCGTTCTACGCGATGCTCTCCCTCGGCCTCGCCATCATCTTCGGCCTCCTGCGCATCATCAACTTCGCCCACGGCGCGCTCTACATGCTCGGCGCCTTCACCGGCTACCTGCTCCTCGCCCACCTCGGCATCGGCTACTGGCCCGCCCTGATCCTCGCCCCGGCGCTGGTCGGGCTCTTCGGGATGATCGTCGAGCGCCTCGCCCTCTCGCGCCTCTACCGCGTCGACCCGCTCTACGGCCTGCTCTTCACCTTCGGCCTCGCCCTCGTCATCGAGGGCGGCTTCCGCTACTGGTTCGGGGTCTCGGGCAAGGCCTACGCCACCCCCGCGCCCCTCGTCGGCGCCGTCAACCTCGGCTTCATGGTGCTGCCGATCTACCGCGGCTTCATCGTCATCGCCTCGCTCGTCGTCTGCCTCGCCACCTGGCTCCTCGTCGAGAAGACCAAGTTCGGCGCCTACCTGCGCGCCGCCACCGAGAACCCCACTCTCGTCCAGGCCTTCGGCGTCAACGTCCCGGCTCTCCTCACCCTGACCTTCGGCCTCGGCTGCGCGCTGGCCGCCCTCGCCGGGATCATGGCCGCGCCGGTCTACCAGGTGAGCCCGCTGATGGGCTCGAACCTCATCATCGTCGTCTTCGCGGTCATCGTCGTCGGCGGCATGGGCTCGATCCTCGGCGCCATCGTCACCGGCTACGCCCTCGGCCTCGCCGAGGGCCTGACCAAGGTCTTCTACCCCGAGGCCTCGAACATCGTGATCTTCGTCATCATGGCCATCGTGCTGCTCGTGCGCCCCGCCGGCCTCTTCGGCAAGGACGCCTGACATGGTCACCCGCACCGAATGGCTGCTCACCGCGCTCGCCGTCGCCGGCCTCGTCGCCGCGCCGTTCTTCTTCTACCCGGTGTTCGTGATGAGCATGCTCTGCTTCGCGCTCTTCGCCTGCGCCTTCAACCTGCTCCTCGGCTACACCGGGCTGCTCTCCTTCGGCCACGCCGCCTTCTTCGGCGGCGCCGCCTACTTCACCGCCCACGCCATCAAGGTCTGGGGCCTCACCCCCGAGCTCGGCCTCGTCGTCGGCACCGTCGGCGCCGCCCTCCTCGGCCTTCTCATCGGCTTCTTCGCCATCCGCCGCCAGGGCATCTACTTCGCGATGATCACCCTCGCGCTCGCCCAGATGTTCTACTTCTTCTGCGTCCAGGCGCCGTTCACCCACGGCGAGGACGGCATCCAGGGCGTCCCCCGCGGCCACCTCTTCGGCCTCCTCGACCTCAACCAGCCGCTGAACATGTACTACACCGTGCTCGGGGTCTTCCTGCTCGGGGTCTTCGCGATCTGGCGCATCGTCCACTCGCCGTTCGGGATGATGCTGCGCTCGATCCGCGAGAACGAGGCCCGCGCCGTCTCGCTCGGCACCTCCGTCGCCCGCTACAAGCTCGCCGCCTTCGTGATGTCGGCCGCCCTCGCCGGCCTCGCCGGCGGCCTCAAGGCCATCGTCTTCCAGTTCGCCACCCTGACCGACGTCGGCTGGCAGATGTCGGGCGAGGTGATCCTGATGACACTCCTCGGCGGCATCGGCACGATGGCCGGCCCCGCCGTCGGTGCCGGCCTCGTCATCGCCCTGCAGAACACGCTCGCCACCTCCGCCTTCCCGGTAACGGTGGTGACCGGCGCGATCTTCATGATCTGCGTCCTCGTCTTCCGCCGCGGCATCGTCGGCGAGGCCGCGGCGCTGTTCCGACGCTAGGAGAACGCCTCCGACCATTCGCGCGCGTCCGCGCCCGGCGTCCCGTCGGGGGCGACGTTGCGCATCTTGATGAGCCGCCGCATCGAGGCGGCGTTCGGCGTCGCCACCACGCGATCGGTCACGAGACTGCTGGCGCCGACGAGGATGTCCGCCTTGGTCAGCGGCGCATTGGTCAAGAGCCCGACCCGTGCCGCGATGATCGCCGCTTGAGTGATCGTCCGGGTGCGGAACACCGTGCAGATCGAGCGCTCGAGCGTGCTGTACGACCCGTAGAGATAGCTCGCCTCCGCCAGTTCCTCGCGCCCCGCCCCCATCGCCACGGCGCGCAGGATGCTCATCTGGTCGTCAGTCAACGAGAACTCGGTCGGCCTGCCCTCCGAGGCGAGCCGCGAGAACGCCTCGGTGATCGAGAACCCCACCGTCAGCAAGTCCTGCTCGACGTGGTGGATGCGGTCGCGGAAACGCTCGCGATCCTCGGGCGAACTCGCCGAGATCGCGATCTTGTCCCCGCGCTCGGTGATGATCGGCAGGGTGTATCCCGAGGGCCCGATGCCGTGCGCCTTCGCGTCGTGGTAGAACGCGAGCGTGCTCGGATCGGTGACCTCGAGCGTGTCCCAGAAGAACCCGCCGGCGGCCGTCGCGGCCGCCCGGTGCACCGGATCGATCGCGTAGTAGCGCCGGTTGAAGTAGCGCTTCACCCACTCCTCGGGATACGTCGTTAGCGCCCGCGTGGTGAACGACGTCGACGGCAACTCGCTCACCACGTGGAGCGTGCAGTGCGACACCCCGATCGCCTCCGAGAACTGCCGCAGCAGATCGACGAGATCGGGAAAGGTCGAGACTTCGAGAAGCTGGTCGGCGACCGCTTCCGAAACCGGGTTGCGGAACACCTCGAGCTCGTCGAAGTCGAGCGTGTCGAGCAGGCGATTGATGTCGGACGCGAGGTCGTTCCTGCCGAGCCGCGTCAGGCAGTTGATGGTCTCGTAGAGCGAGGCTTCCACCCAGCCGATCATTTACAAAGGTCCTCGTTACACACAGGCACTTGAAGGTACGGGACGACATTCTCGCCTCGCTGGTTAAGGGATACCTAATTAGGCGCCGACAAGCCGAGGAAAATAAATGCTTAATTGGTTAAGGCGCGCGCGCCCGCGCCACCGCCGGGACAGGCGCGCGACTCGCCCCTTGCGTGTCCCGCCCTTCCGGGTCCTACTCGGCGCGACCGGGCTTCGACACGGCCCACGAACGAACGAGCACGCGACATGATCCTCACCAGGCGCACCTTCGGCCTCTCCATCGCCGCCCTCGCCCTCTCC
Organism: uncultured Rhodovulum sp.; assembly: GCA_964511815.1. GTDB lineage: Bacteria > Pseudomonadota > Alphaproteobacteria > Rhodobacterales > Rhodobacteraceae > Amaricoccus. The sequence continues at coordinate 15,107 of CAZEGY010000020.1, read as the reverse complement.
GCCTGCGGCGGCGGCCCTGCGGCCGTCTCCCGGCGCCCGACCGAGGCCCTCCCCGACGACCTCCGCCCGGTCCCCGACGCCGGCTACGACGCCTGGGTCGCCGCCTTCCGCCCCCGCGCCGCCGCGCGCGGCATCTCCGGGCCCACCCTCGCCAGCGCCTTCCACTCCGCGGGCTTCCTCCCCGGCGCCATCACCCGCGACCGCAGCCAGCCCGAATCGCAGCGCACCCTCGAGGACTATCTCTCGATCGCCGTCTCCGACGAGCGCGTCGCCAAGGGCCGCGCCGCCTTCGCCGCCAACCGCGGCACCCTCGACGCCGTCTCCGGCCGCTACGGCGTCGACCCCACCATCGTCACCGCGATCTGGGGCCTCGAGAGCTTCTACGGCGAGCGCCGCGGCACCGTGCCCGTGGTCTCCGCCACCTCGACCCTCGCCTACGAGGGCCGCCGCGCCGCCTTCTTCGAGGACCAGCTCGTCGCCGCGCTCCGCATCCTCCAGAACGGCGACGTCACCCCCGAGCGCATGACCGGCTCCTGGGCCGGGGCGATGGGCCACACCCAGTTCATCCCGACCTCCTACCTCGCCTACGCCGTCGACTTCACCGGCGACGGCCGCCGCGACATCTGGTCCGACGATCCCTCCGACAGCCTCGCCTCGACCGCCGCCTACCTCGCCCGCTCGGGCTGGACGCCGGGCCAGCGCTGGGGCGGCATGGTCGGCAATGGCGCCCCCGCCGGCACCGTCCTCCAACCCCAGCCCGGCGGCCCGGCCTTCGCGGTCACCGGCAACTTCCGCGCCATCAAGCGCTACAACAACTCCGACCTCTACGCCCTCGGCGTCGGCGTCCTCGCCGACCGCATCGCCGGCGCCGGTCCCCTCCCCGCCACCTTCCCGCCCGACGCCTACGGCCTGACCAAGGCCGACCGCGTCGCCCTCCAGCGCGGCCTCACCGCCCGCGGCTTCGACACCGGCGGCACCGACGGCGTCCTCGGCGCCAAGTCTCGCGCCGCGATCAGCGCCTGGCAGGCGAGCATCGGTGCGCCCGCCACCGGCGAGCCCTCCCTCGCCCTGCTCCGGAGCCTCGGCTGAGCACCGAAGAACCCCGCTCTACTGGAAGTAGCCGCGCCCGTTCGCCCCCCGGGATTGCCGCCCGCGCAGAACATCCGCGCACCCGCCAGAACCCGTCCGCCCACGCGCGAAGTATATCGCCCGGTGCATGGGATGTACGTGGGATGTACATGGGTTGTACGAGACGCCTCGGAGCGAAATCCGCAGCGATCCCAAGTATTTCCGGCGTCAAACGTTCAACAGCAGGTGATCCCGCTCCCACGGGCTGATCACCCGCAGGAACGTCTCCACCTCGTCGCGCTTGATCGCCTTGTAGAGATTGCAGAACTCCTCCCCGAGCACCCCGGTCACCTCCGGGCACTCCTCGAAGAGGTCGAGCGCCGCCAGCAGGTCCCGCGGCAGCGCCCGCGGCCGGTGGTAGGCCTCCCCCGCCACCGCCTCCCGCGGCTTCAGCTTCCCCGTCAACCCCAGGTAACCACAGGCCAGACACGCCGCCAGCGCCAGGTAGGGGTTGCAGTCCATCCCCACCACCCGGTTCTCGATCCGCCGCGCCGTCGGCTCCGAGATCGGAACCCGCAGCCCCGTCGTCCGGTTGTCCGGCCCCCACTCGAGGTTGATCGGCGCCGACCCTCCCGGCACGAACCGCCGGTAGCTGTTGACATAGGGCGCGAGCATGCACACCACCGTCGGGATATGCTTCTGCTGCCCGGCAAGAAAACTGTAGAACGCCTTGGTCGGCGCGCCTTTTTCGTCCGAGAAGATGTTGCGCCCGGTCTTCGCGTCGACCACCGACTGGTGGATGTGCATCGCGCTCCCGGGCTCGTCCTGCATCGGCTTGGCCATGAAGGTCGCGAAGCAATTGTTCCTTAACGCCGCCTCGCGTATGGTGCGCTTGAAGAAGAACACCTGATCCGCGAGCCGCACCGGATCGCCGTGCAGCAGGTTGATCTCCACCTGCCCGGCACCGCCCTCCTGGATAATGGTGTCGATCTCGAAGCCCTGCGCCTCGGCGAACTCGTAGATGTCGTCGATGACCTTGCCGTATTCGTCGACCGCACTCATCGAGTACGCCTGCCGCGACACCATCTGCCGTCCGGTCCGCCCGACCGGCGGCTCGATCGGCTCGTTCGGGTTGAGGTTCGGCTTGATGAGATAGAACTCCATCTCCGGCGCCACCACCGGCCGCCAGCCGGCGGCCTCGTAGAGCGCCACCACCCGCTTCAGCACGTTCCGCGGCGCCACCATGACCGGACGACCCGACAGATCCTCGACGTTGTGAATGACTTGCAGGGTGACGTCCTCGGCCCACGGCGAGGCGGTCGCCGCCTCGTAGTCGGGCTTCAGCACCATGTCGGACTCGGTCCACTGGTTGGCGATGTCCATGTCGACGTAGTCGCCGGCGATGGTCTGGTGGTAGATCGAGGTCGGCAGGAACATGCGGTCCTCGCGCATGAACTTGGCGAACGGCATCGCCTTGCCGCGCGAGACCCCGGCGACGTCGGCGATCACGCACTCGACCTCCTCGACCCGCCGCCCGGCGAGCCAGGCGCGGAACGCTTCCGGCAGCCGGTCGATGAACTCGGCGGCCGAGCCGGTGGCGGCGGGAACGGGCGGGGGACTGGCCAAGGAACGGCTCCTAGAGACGGCCCACGGACGTCGTCGCCGCGCCCGCCTTGGCGGCGAGCACGCAGAGCCAGTCGTGGGCCAGATGCGCTGCCGCGAGCGCGGTGATCTCGGCATGGTCGAAGGGCGGCGACACCTCGACCAGATCCATCCCGACGAGGTCGAGCGGCGCAAGTCCGCGAACGAATTCAATGGCCTGCCAGCTCGCGAGCCCGCCCGGCACCGGCGTCCCCGTCCCCGGCGCGAAGGCCGGATCGAGCCCGTCGATGTCGAACGACAGGTAGACGGGCGCATCCCCCGCCCGCGCCACCACCGCCTCAACCGCCGCCGCGATCCCGTTGCGATGCACCCACGGCGCCGTCAGGATCTGCAGCCCCATGTCGTCGTCGTGGAAGGTGCGGATCCCGACCTGCGTCGAGCGGCCCGGATCGACCAGTCCCTCGCGGATCGCCCGCCCCATCATCGTGCCGTGGTCGATCCGCCCGGGATCGTCCGGCCACAGGTCGCCATGGGCATCGACCTGCACCAGCGCCAGCGGCCCGTACTTCGCCGCATGGGCGCGCAGCAGCGGCCAGGCGACGAAATGATCGCCCCCGAGCGCCAGCAGCCTCGCCCCCGAGGCGATCACCTCCGCCGCCGCCGCCTCGATCGCCGGCGCCACGCTCGCCGGATGGTGCGGATCGATCAGGCAGTCGCCCCGGTCGACCACCGCCAGCGACTCCATCAGGTCGAACCCCCACGGAAAGGCCCGGAGCTCGGCGAGCTGCACCGACGCCGCCCGGATCGCCCGCGGCCCCAGCCTGCACCCCGGCCGATAAGTCACTGACGCATCATAGGGAAACCCCATCACCGCCACGTCGACCCCGCCGAGCTCCCGCGTATACCGCCGCCGCAGGAAGGAGAGCGCCCCGCCATAGGTCATCTCCACGAGATGCTCGCGGAACCCCTCCGCCCGGAAGGCCGAATCCCCTTCAGTCACGCCGCATGCTCCGCCGCATCTGCCACGAGGCGATCCCGACGCCGACGGCGACGATGGCGATGATGATCGTCGCCAGCGCGTTGATGTCCGGGCTCACCCCGAGCCGCACCTTGGAGAAGATCACCATCGGCAGCGTCGACGCCCCCGGCCCGGTGACGAAGCTCGCCACCACGAGATCGTCGAGCGACAACGTGAAGGCCAGCAGCCACCCGGCGACCAGCGCCGGCGCGATCACCGGCAGCGTCACGTCGAAGAACACCCGCACGGGGCGCGCCCCGAGGTCCATCGCCGCCTCCTCGAGGCTCTCGTCCATCCCGGCGAGCCGCGACTGCACGACGACGGTGACGTAGGCCATGCAGAAGGTGACGTGGGCGATGATGATCGTCGTCTTGCCGCGCCCCGCCGGCCAGCCGATCAGCTGCTCCATCGCCACGAAGAGCAGCAGCAGCGACAACCCGGTGATGACCTCGGGCATGACCAGCGGCGCCGTCGACATGCCGGTCAGCAGCGCCCGGGTGCGGAACGGCCCGTAGCGGGTCAGCACGTAGGCCGCGAGCGTCCCGAGGATCACCGCGAGCGTCGCCGCGACCACCGCGACCTGGAGGCTGATCCACGCCGCCCCGAGGATCTGCGGGTTGCGCAGGAGCTCCCCGTACCACTTCGTCGAGAACCCGCCCCACACGGTGACGAGCTTGCTCTCGTTGAAGCTGAAGACGATGAGCGACAGGATCGGCGCGTAGAGGAAGACGAACCCCGCCATGCACACCGCGAAGAGCACCGTCGACGCCCGCATCACCCCGCCTCCGCAAAGAGAACCCTGCGCGCACCCGCGCGCACGCCTTCGCGGCAACGGCCGCGTCCCGCCCTCTCCGCCCGCGCCACGCCGCGGACCGGTGTCCGGGCGGCGACCGCCGGCGGTGGAGGGGGGCTCGATGCCCCCCTCCGCCGCAGCCCCCGGCCGAGCGGTGCGCCCGCCATCACCGCTCCTCCTGCCTGGCCTGCACGCTGCGCAGGATCATGATCGGGATGACGAGCACGACGAGCATGGCGATCGCCACCGCGCTCGCCACCGGCCAGTCGCGGTTGGAGAAGAACTCGTTCCACAAGACCCGCCCGATCATCAGCGTGTTCGGCCCGCCGAGGAGCTCGGGGATGACGAATTCGCCGATCGCCGGCACGAAGACCAGCATGAACCCGGCGATCACCCCCGGCATGGAGAGCGGCAGCGTCACGTTGAAGAAGGTGACGAGCGGCCGCCCGCCGAGGTCGGCCGACGCCTCGAGCAAGCTCTCGTCGAGCTTCACGAGGTTGGCGTAGAGCGGCAGGATCATGAAAGGCAGGTAGGTGTAGACGATGCCGAGATAGACCGCGAAGTCGGTCTGCAGCATGACGAGCGGCCGGTCGATGATCCCGGTCGAGATCAGGAAGTTGTTGATGACCCCGTTCGACCGCAGGAACCCCTGCCAAGCGTAGACCCGGAGCAGGAACGAGGTCCAGAACGGCAGGATGACCAGCGTCAGCAGCACCGAGCGCCGCGGCTCCGGCGACCGCGCGATGTAGTAGGCCATCGGGTAGCCGAGGACGAGCGCCAGCACCGCCGAGACGAAGGCGATGCGCAGGGACGAGAGGTAGGCGTTGAGGTAGAGCGGATCGTCGAAGAGATAGGAGAAGTTGCCGAAGCTGAGCGTGATGACGAGCTGCCCGTCCTGCCACTCCCAGATCGGCAGGTAGGGCGGCATCGCGATCGCCGGCTCGCTGACCGAGAGCTTGGCGACGACGAGGAACGGGACCAGGAAGAAGACGAGGAGCCAGACGACCGGCACGGCGATGACGAGCCCGCGCCCGTCGAGCCCGAGCCGCCGCAACAGCGCCGCGGTCCAGCGCAGCGGCGGCACCCGCTCGATCACCCCGGTCATTGCGCGAGGACCACGCCCGCGGTGTCGTCCCACGAGGCCCAGACGTTCTCGTGCCAGGTGATGACGTCCTCCTCCCAGCGCGAGAGGTTGCCGCGGGTCGCGTGGACGTACTTCCCGCTCGCGAGCCTGGTGCGATAGATCGAGAGGTTGCCCATGTAGGCGACGTCCTCGACCCAGACCGGGAAGGCGTTCGCCACCCCCTCCGGCCGCTCGCGGGTGAGGCGGATCTTCTCCGGGCGCACCGCGTACCACATGAGCTGGTTCGGCGTGCACGAGACCCCGTGCCCGACGTGGATCTCGCCGTCGCCTCCCCCGTCGGGCCCGCCGTCGAGTTCGGGTACCGTCAGCCGGATGGAGTCGGGCTCGTCCTCGGCCACCCGCCCCTCGAACATGTTCACCGAGCCGATGAAGTCGGCGACGAACTTGGAGTTCGGATACTCGTAGATCTCCGGCGGCTCGCCGACCTGCACGATCCGCCCGGCGTTCATCACCCCGATCCGGGTCGAGAGCGTCATCGCCTCCTCCTGGTCGTGGGTGACGACGATGAAGGTGACGCCCAAGGTCTCCTGGATCTTGATGAGCTCGAACTGGGTCTCCTCGCGCAGCTTGCGGTCGAGCGCCCCGAGCGGCTCGTCGAGGAGCAGGAGCTTCGGCCGCTTGACGAGGCTCCGCGCCAGCGCCACCCGCTGGCGCTGGCCGCCCGAGAGCTGGTCGGGCTTGCGGTGGGCGAACTTCTCGAGCTTCACCATCCGCAGCATGTCGGCGACCTTGTCGCGGACCTCGTCGCGCTTCACCCCGTCGCGCAGGAGGCCGTAGCCGACGTTCTTCTCGACCGTCATGTGCGGAAAGAGCGCGTAGGACTGGAACATCATGTTGGTCGGACGCTCGTAGGGCGGCCTGCCGGCCATGTCCTGCCCGTCGATCGAGATCCGCCCCGCCGTCGGGGTCTCGAAGCCCGCGAGCATCCGCAGGAGCGTCGACTTCCCGCACCCCGAGCCGCCGAGCAGGCAGAAGAGCTCGCCCTTCCAGATGTCGAGGCTCACGTCGTCGACGGCGGTGAAGTCGCCGAACTTCTTCGTCACCTTCTCGATGCGGACGAAGGGCGGATCCTCGCCGCCGGCCCAGGGCTTCGCCGTTGCGACCGGAACTGTCTCGTTCATGCGGACTCCGAACCCGTGGCGACGAACGCCGCGCCCGGCTGCGCTGCGGCACGCCGAGACTAGGCGCCGGCGCCGCGGCCTGTCCAGTGCCTCGCGGCGGCGGCGATCGGGGAGACCGCGGCGAAAGGGCGCGCATCCGGTCGGAAGCCCTACCGTCGGGCGGTCGTCTCGCGCGCGAGACAGGGGTCAAGTCGTTGATACGTAACGATTGTCCTTCTCGCGTTAACCCTCTGGAAAGGTGCGGAACGGCCGCTCGGCTCACCGACGGGCAGGGGTGCGGCCGGGGGCGCGGAGATCGCTCAGATCGCCGCCGCGGAGCGCACCGGCGCGTGCGGCGCGGCGTCGGTGCGTCCCACCCGCGCCAGCACCCGGTGCAACGCCGGCACGTCGATCGGCTTCGCGAGGTAGTCGGTCATCCCCGCCGCGAAGCAGGCGTCGCGGTCGCGCGCCATCGCGTTCGCGGTCAGCGCCACGATCGGCACGCGGCCCGCCGCCCCTTCGAGCGCGCGGATGCGCCGCGTCGCCTCGAGCCCGTCGATCTCGGGCATCTGCACGTCCATCAGGATCGCGTCGAAGCCGCCGCGCCCGGCGGCGGCCACCGCCTCGGTGCCGTTCGCCGCGGTCTCGACCGCGTGCCCGCCGGCGCGCAGGTAGGCGGTGATCAGGTAGCGGTTCGTCGGATTGTCCTCGGCGAGGAGCACCCGGAGCGACCGCTCCGCGCGCTCCGCGGCGGGCGCGTCGCCGACCGCAGGCCCGGCCGGAGCGCCCGAGGCCGGCGCCGGCACGGGAACCGTGAAGGCGAAGAGGCTCCCCATGCCCGGCACGCTCCGCAGCGTCATCCGCCCGCCCATGCGCTCGACGATCTGGCGGCAGATCGCGAGCCCGAGCCCGGTGCCGCCGACCCGGCGGGCGAGCGAGGTGTCGACCTGCACGAACTGCTCGAAGATGCGCTCCTGGTGGTCGGGCTCGATACCGACGCCGGTGTCCTCGACCTCGACGGTCAGGCGCCCCGCCCCGTCCGCCGTCGGCGCGTAGCCGACCCGCACGGCGACCTCGCCGGCGTCGGTGAACTTCGTCGCGTTGCTGAGGAGGTTGGTCAGCACCTGGCGCAGCCGCACCGGGTCGGTCTCGACGAGCGCCGGCACGTCGGGCGCGATCGCGTGGCGCAGGACGAGACCCTTGCTCTCGGCGCACGGCGCCATCAGTTCGACCACCTCGGCGACGAGGGCGCGCGGGTCGACCGCCTCGCCGACGACGCGCAGGCCCCCGGCCTCGAGCTTCGAGAAGTCGAGGATGTCGTTGAGGATCTCGAGCAGGCTCCGCGCCGACCCGAGCGCGATCGTCGCCCGCTCGCGCTGGCCCTCGGGCAGCGGCTCGTCGAGCATCAGCCCGAGGAGCCCGAGCACTCCGGTCATCGGCGTGCGGATCTCGTGGCTCATCGCCGCGAGGAAGCGCGACTTCGCCTCGGTGGCGGCCTCGGCCTCGCGCCGGCGCCCGTCGAGCTCCTCCTGCCGGGCGACGTCGTCGGTCTCGTCCCACATGAGCCCGATCATGCGCCGCGCCCCGTGCGGGTCGACGTAGGTGCCGGCGATGTCGCGGATGTGGCGGATCTCGCCGTCCGGCCGCACGATGCGGTAGCGCGAGACGAAGCGCTCGGTGCCCGCGGCCGCCTCGCGCGCCTCGGCGAGGGCGCGGGCGCGGTCGTCGGGATGAATCGCGCCGATCCAGTCCGCCTCGCCGAACGGGCCGTCGCGCTCGGGCAGGCCGAAGAGCACCCGCGCCCGCTCGTCCCAGTGCAGGCGGTCGGTGGCGATGTCGACGTCCCAGACCCCGACGTTCGACGCCGCGAGCGCGAACTCGAGGCGCCAGCTGAGCCGCGAGAACTCCGCCTCGCGGGCGCGGGTCTCGGCGAGCCGCGCCTGCCGCGAGGCCACGAGCCGGCCCGCCCCGACGATCGGCGCGGCGACGAGGAGCGCCGCGAGCGCGAAGGCGAGCCGCGGCGGCCACGGGTTCGGCTCCGTCCATCCGCCCTTCGGCACCGCCGCCAGCGTCCAGCGCCCGGTCGGCAGCGCGATCTCGGCGAGCACCGGGTCACGGTCGAGGACGGCCGCGTCCCCGAAGATCGCCCCCTGTCCCGCGACCCCTTCGCGGGCGACGACCGCGAGCTCGAGGTTCAGCGCGGGGTCGAGGAGCCCGCCCTCGGTGAAGAGCGCGGTCGCGTCGACCGCCATGCCGACGATGCCCCAGAACGTCCGACCCCCGTCGTCGCCGTCGATGAAGACCGGGGTCCGCACGATGAAGCCGCGCCCGCCCGCGCCGAGGTCGAGCGGCCCGCTGACGACCGTCGTTCCGAGCGCGCGCGCCATCAGCGTCGCGCGCCGCTCGCCCTCGAGGGCGAGCTGGTCGCGGCCGATGAGGAACTGCCCGTCGGGCGGATGGACCATCGCGATCACGGCGTCGGGCGCGGCGGCGATCGCCCGGATGCCGGCGTGGCCGCTCATGAAGCGCGCCGCCAGCCGCTCGAAGTCGGCCTCGCCGAGATCGGGCCGGTACTCGAGGATGACGACGAGGCTCTCCGGCAGCTGGATGTAACCGTCGAGCTCGCCCTGGAGCTGCGAACGCACGACGCTCGCGGTGCGATAGACGTCGGTGCGCTCCTCCTGGCGGTGAACGACCCGCCCCTGGTGCTCGTAGGCCACCGCGAGGGCCGCGATCGCGAGCGCGGCGATCGCGGCAAAGATATAGGAGAGCCGAATGATCGAGCGCTCTGCTGCGATCTCCGCCATGTCGCCCCTGACCCTCCGCAGCCCCGTCACGCTGCCAGTGGTTTTATGGAGCAGGGACCCTTAATCAACCTCCAATAGCACACCCGTCCGATGCCGTCTCTCGCGAAAGCGCGGGACGGGGCCGCGCTCCCCGACGCTACTGGCCGGTGCGGACCGTCGTCCAGAGGCGGGTGATCGCGCGCTCGGTGCGGGCGTCGTAGACGACCGCGGGGAAGAGCTTCGCGACAGTCTCGGCCGGCGGGAAGATCGCCGGATCCTCGAGGATGTCCGTGTCGATCAGCGGCATCGCCTCCTTGTTGGCGCTCGCGTACCAGACGTAGTTGGTGATGTCGGCGGTGATCTGCGGCTCCATGATGAAGTTGATCCAGGCGTGGGCGCCGTCGGGGTTCGGCGCGTCGGCCGGGATGCCCATCAGGTCGAACCACTGGAGCGCCCCCTCCTGCGGCACCGCGTAGGCGATGTCGATGCCGTTGCCCGCCTCCTCGGCCCGCCCCGCGGCGATGAAGACGTCGCCCGAATAGCCGAGCGCGACGCAGATCTCGCCGTTGGCGAGGTCGTTGATGTACTGCGACGAGTGGAAGTAGCGGATGTAGGGCCGGACTCCCGCGACGAGCTCCGCCGCCTTCTCGAAGTCGGCGGCGTCCTTCGAGGTCGGGTCGAGCCCGAGATAGGCGAGCGCGCTCGGCAGCACGTCGGTCGAGGAGTCGAGGAGCGCGATGCCGCAGTCGGCGAGCTTGGCGGCGTACTCGGGGTCGAAGAGCAGCTTCCAGCTGTCGACGGGCGCGTCGTCGCCGAGGCGCTCGGTCACCTTGTCGACGTTGTAGCCGATCCCGGTCGTGCCCCACATGTAGACGACGGAATGCGCGTTGTCGGGATCGTAGGCGGCCGCCGCCGCCATCAGCGTCGGGTCCATGTTGGCGAGGTTCGGCAGCTTCGACTTGTCGAGCTCCTGGTAGACGCCCGCCGCCACCTGCCGTTGCAGGAACTGCGAGGTCGGGACCACCACGTCGTAGCCCGAGTTGCCGGCGAGGAGCTTCGCCTCCAGCACCTCGTTCGAGTCGTAGACGTCGTAGACGGCCTTGTAGCCGGTCTCGGCCTCGAACTTGGCGATGGTGTCGTCGGCGATATAATCGGACCAGTTGTAGATGTGGACGGTCTTGTTGTCCTGCGCGAGCGCAGGGACGGCGACAAGTCCTGCGAGGGCCATCACCAGCAGCGAGGTCTTCATCCGAGCCATGTTCCCGATTCCGTTTCAGAGGCCGAGGCGGTCCCGCAAGCCATACCACCACGAGCCGAGGACGGAATAGGGTACCGCGAACCGCCGCCCTCCGGGGAAGGGAATCCACGGCACGCTCGCGAAAACGTCAAAGCGGGAGCGGTCGCCATGCACCGCCTCCGCGAGGATCCGCCCGAAGAGGTGGCTGCCGACCACCCCGTGCCCGCTGTAGCCTTGGGCGAAATAGACGTTTCCCCCGATCCGCCCCATCTGCGGCACCCGGCTGAACGAGATCGCGCAGTTCCCCGACCAGGCATGGTCGATGCGCACCCCCTTCAGCCCGGGAAAGACCCGCTCGAGGTTCGGCGTCAGCTTCGCCCGGATGTCGGCCGGATCGGTGCCGCCGTAGACCGTCCCCCCGCCCCAGAGCAGCCGCCCGTCGCCGCTCAGGCGGTAGTAGTCGAGGACGTAGCGCACGTCCTCGACGCAGACGTCGGTCGGCAGCAGCGCCCGCCCGCGCTCCCCGAGCGGCTCGGTCGCCATGATCTGCGTCGAGAACGGCATCACCCGGTCGGCGATCTCCGGCACCACCTCCCCGAGGTAGGCGTTGCCGGCGAGGATCACCGCCTCGGCCCGCACCGCGCCCCGCTCGGTGCGCACCACCGGCGTGCCGTCCATCCCCTCGACCCGGACGACCGGCGTCCCCTCGTGGACGACGCCCCCGAGCCCCTCGAAGGCCGCCGCCTGCCCGAGCGCGAGGTCGAGCGGATGGAGATGCCCGCCCGTCCGGTCGAGCATGCCCCCGGCGTAGACCTCCGAGGCGACGTGCCGCCGCACCCCCGCCCGGTCGAGCATCTCGAAATTGTCGATGCCGTGGCTCCGCCACAGCGCCTGCTTGTCCTCGAGCTCCTTCATCTGCTTGGCGGTGAAGGCCGTGAACAGGTTCCCGTCCTTGAGGTCGCAGGCGATCCCGTAGCGCGCCACCCGCTCCCGGATGATCCGCCCGCCCTCCTGCACCACCGTCGCGACGAAGTCGGCCGTGCCCTTGCCATAGCGCCGCGCGATGGTCCCGAGGCCGGCGTTCAGCCCGTTGACGATCTGCCCGCCGTTGCGCCCCGAGGCCCCCCACCCGACCTTCGCCGCCTCGACGACGACGACCTCGTGCCCCTTCTCAGCGAGCTCGAGCGCCGCCGACAACCCGGTGAACCCAGCCCCGACGACGCAGACCCCGGCGCGGATCTCGCCCGCGAGCGCCGGCCGTTCCGGCGCCGCCCGCGCACTGGCCGCGTAGTAGCTGTCGGGATAGCCGCGCGTCACTCCCGCCGCTCCACGCCGAGATGCGCATCGAAGAACGCCACCGCCGCGTCGCCGATGTGCCGGTGCAGCGCCGCACGGTCGACCCCCGGCGCGTCGACGCAGGCCTCGGGATAGTTGTCCCGCCCGATCTCGTCGCATTCGTTGCCGAAGATCTCGTGCCCCACCGGCCCGGGCAGGACGTCGAGCACCGCGTCCGGCATGTGCTCCGCCGCGAACGCGGCGTTGTCGGCGACCGGCGTCGTCGTGTCGGCCTCGCCGACGATGACGTAGGCCGGGACCGCCATCCGCCCGAGCCCCTCGGCGTCCATGCCGAAGCCCTGCACGTCTCCCGGCGCCATGGCGAAGGCCGCCTTGACCCGCGCGTCGCGCACCCCGAGCGCCGGCCCGGCGTCGAGGTCCATCTCGGCGCGGATGTAGGGCGGCACCACCGGGTTCTCCTTCCAGCGCCGCTGGAAGGCGACGAACCGCTCCGGATCGACCTCCGCCCCGCCGACCCAGAGCGCGGTGAAGCCGCCCTGCGAATGGCCCGCGATCCCGATCCGCTCCGGGTCGATCCGCGGCCCCCACAGCGGATCGTCGAGCAGCCGGGTGATGTCGAGCCCGACGTCGCGCGGCCGCTGCCAGAGCCGGTTGCGCACGTAGAGCGCGCTCGAGTCGTAGGTATTGGCCCGGTAGTGATAGAGCAGCGCGACGACATACCCCCGCGCCGCCAGATACTCCCCGAACCACGCATACCCCGCGCCGTTCCCCCCGGCCCCGTGCGAGAACACCACCAGCGGATGGCGCACCCCGTCCCCCGCCGGCGGCGCGTCCTCGTAAAGCTCGAGGCCGGTCGACAGGAAGATCTTCACCGGCGCCGCCCCCGGCTCCGGCGCCGCCGGATAGACCAGCATCAGGTCGAGCGGTCGGTCGCCGTCGGGGTCGCGATACTCGACCTGCACCATCCCCACCGGATAGGGATCGCGCGGCAACGCATCCGCCGCCGCAAGGCCCGGCCACAGCGCCACCACGGCGCAAAGCAGCACCCGCATCGTTCCGCCTCCCGACTGCGCCCCCGCGGCCCTCATGCGGGCTCCGCTCGGCTCGATCGCGCGGGTCGGGTTCGCTCCAGTCTCGGCCGACGGCACGGAACCCGCGCCCCGAACCGGCACAAGCGAGGCACTGCCTCGCGCCGGTTCGTCGGCCGGAGCGCGCGAGCGCGGAGGGCGAGGGGGGTGCAGCCGGGACCGTCGGCTCGCAATCCGCGCGCGCCTGCCTGGCGGGTGCGTCGGAGACGCGCCTGCCGGGGGCAGGCAGGCGCGCGCGGATTTGTCGACGGACAAATCCGCGAAGTGCATGCGGCACCATTGCGCGCGACACCGGGCCGTGAGCCGAAGGATTTACCCCGATCCCTCATCACACCGTCTCCAGATAGGTCTCGTGCTCGAACGGGCTGATCTGCTGCGAGAACACCTGAAGCTCCTGCTTCTTCATCCCGACGAAGGTCTCGCGCAGGATCGGCGCGAACACCCGCCCGATGCCCTCGCTCCGCTCGAAGGCGTCGATCGCCTGCTTCCAGTCGATCGGCAGCGCCGTGTCGCTCCGCGACACCATCGGCTCCGGCGGCTCGACCCGGTTCTCGATCCCCTCGAGCGCCGCCCCGAGGATCGCCGCGAGCACGAGGTAGGGATTGGCGTCCGCCCCCGCCACCCGATGCTCGATCCGCCGCGCCACGTTCGGCCCCCCCGGGATGCGCACCGCCGCCGCCCGCGTCTCGTAGCCCCAGGTCACCTCCGACGCCACGTGCGCGTTCGGCGTCAGCCGCCGGTACGAGTTGCGGTGCGGCGCGAACACCAGGCTCGACGCCCGCATCATCGACAGCACCCCCCCGACCGCATGCCGCATCACCTCCGACCCCTCGGCAGTGCCGTTGTCGAAGACGTTGCCCCCCTCGCGGTCGAGCAGGCTGAAATGCACGTGGAACCCGTTCCCCGACCGGTCGAGGAACGGCTTGGCCATGAAGCTCGCCGCCAGCTCGTACTTCCGGGCGATCCCCTTGACGAAGCGCTTGAAATAGAGGGCGTCGTCCGCCGCCTTCAGCGGATCGGGCACGTGCAGGAGGTTGATCTCGAACTGCCCCCCGCCGTTCTCGCTGATCGCGCTGTCCACCGGCACCCCGTGCGCGTCGCAGGCGGCGTAGACGTCGGTGAAGAACGCCTCGAAATGGTCGAGGTCGTCGATCGACAGCGCCCCGTCGCCGTCGAGGAACTTGTGGGTCACCGGCGACTTCGGCGGCGTCGGCACCTCGCCGCTGGTGTCGACGAGGTAGAACTCGAGCTCGGTCGCCACCACCGGCCGCAGCCCCTTGGCGGCATAGCGCGCGCAGACCGCCGCCAGCGCCCGCCGCGGGTCGCCGAGATAGGGCCCGCCGTCCTCGTCGAGCATCCACAGCGGCATCAGCGCCGTCGGGCTTCCGAGCCAGTTCATCGGCAGGAACCCCCGCCCGGTCGGCTCGCACTTGCCGTCGACGTCGCCCTTCTCGAAGACCAGCGGGTTGCCCTTGACGTCCTCGCCCCAGATGTCGAGGCAGGTGATCGAGTAGGGCATCCGCATCGCCCCCTCGAGCACCTTTCCCGCCTGCGCCACCGGCACCCGCTTGCCGCGCAGGATGCCGTTGAGGTCGCAGACCGCCGCCCGGAGGCTGGTGATTTCGGGCCGGCCTTCCAGCCATGCCAGCGCGTCGTCGCTGTCCAAGATCGTCTCCCCGTGATCCCTTCCGGGCTACCACCCCGCCGGCCCGCCGCCAAGCGACCCGTCGCGCTTTCCGCCGCGACGGCCTACATCTCGGCCAGCCACCAACCCGGGACCGCCATGCAGCGCCTCCGCAGGGCCGCCCCCGCCCTCGCCCTCCTCGCCCTCGCCGCCTGTGCCGGGCCGCCGCCCGGCGGCCCCGCGCCCGCCGCCACCGCCCGCCCCGTCGCCCGGGCCGTCACCAGCCCCGGCGCCCACCCCGCCGCGGCGCCGTCCGGCCTCGTCCTCCACCACTGGCCGGCGCGCGGGCCG
>CAZEGY010000019.1:0-18444 GCA_964511815.1 uncultured Rhodovulum sp. | reverse complement strand
CCCGGCAACACCGCCCATCCCCGTGGCAGCCGGTGGAGCGGCCGTTTCGCACCTTTCCAGCGGGTTAACGCACGAAGGGTAATCGTGCAATATCAATTACTTGACCCTCGTCCCGCGCGCGAGACGGCACGGCCTCCGGGCGGATCGGAGCCCTTTCGCTGCGGTCGTTCAGAGGACGAAGTCGTCCGCCGCGAGCCCGTCCTGGAAGTTCACGAGCGTGATCTCGAAGCCCGTCGCCGGCCCGAAGGGCTGGCCGGTCTCGGCGCGAACGATCGTGCTCGCGCCACGGATGACGTACCCGACCTCGCCGGGGTCGAGCGTCTCACCGGCCCCGATCTCCCCGACGAACGCGAAGGCGTCGTCGCCCGGCCCGTTCGTGCGGTCGGCGTCGACGGCGAGGTCGATCCTGTCGCCCTCGCCCGGATCGAAATCGACGATGCGGTCGCGCTCGCCCCCGCTGACGCCGGAATGGTAGATGACGACGCCGAAGGCGCTGTCCGAGCCGAAGACGAAGGTGTCCGCCCCCGGCCCGCCCTCGAGAATGTCGCGGTAGAAGCGGACGCCGCCGATCGTGCCGCCCCCGCCCGAGACGACGTCGTCGCCGAGCCCGCCGCGGAGCAGGTCGTCGCCGAGCCCCCCGAGCAGGGTGTCGTCGTCGCCGCCGCCGCTCAGGAGATCGTCGTCGATGCCGCCCCGCAGGTAGTCGTCGCCCGCCCCGCCTTGCAGGGTCTCGCGCCCGAACAGGCCGAAGAGGAAGTCGTTGCCCGCCCCGCCGGCCAAGAGGTCGCCGCCGCCCGCGTGCTCGGGATTGCCGGCGGCCGGGTCGCCGTAGAGCGCGTCGTCGCCCGGCCCGCCGAAGATCCGGTCGGGGTTGCGCGAGCCGAAGATCCGGTCGTCGCCGGCGCCGGCGCGGAAGGGGAGGTCGCCGAGCGGCTGGCTGTCCGAGAGGGTGACGCGGTCGTTGCCGCCGCGGGCGTCGACCGCCGGCGCGGAGAGCGGATGGAACAGGTCGAAGTCGTTGAGGTCGATGACGTCGAGGCCGTCGGTGAAGCCCGGGAACGGGGTGTCGCCTTTCGCCATGCTGCCGATCCTTGTCTCGGGGGCCGCCGCCGCCGGCCGAAGCCCGTGCGCGCGGCTGCCCGGGTGAGGGATCAGCCTACACCCGCCGCCGATGACCGCGGGCCGCGGAGCCTTGCCCGACCGTCCGCCGGAGCCGCCCGGCCGTCCGGGCGCCTTGCCCGGGCGTCCGGCGCGGCCGCGCCGATCATCGGGGGTCCGCCGTCAGACGTCCTGCCTGGCGATCTCGGTGATCAGGACGTCGCCGACCGGCGCGCCGGGGAGAATGCCCCGCGCGACCTGGAGGAGCGCGGCCTTGAGGTCGTCCATCCTCGTCCCCGCCGTGAAGCTGCCGTCGAAGCCGCCGGAGTTGGCGTGGCGGAACATCGCCTCGAGGAAGCTGTCGCGCAGCCGCGGCTTCAGCCCCTCGACCGCCGGCGCCGAGCCGGTGTCGGTCTCGACCGACAGCGACACGACGACCATCGCCACCACCTTGTCGCCCCTGAACACCGGCACGACGAAGGGCTTGCCCATCGCCACGTAGGCGCGCGCCGCGCCGTGGCCGTCCCCCGCCGCGGACCGGGCGACCGGCGCGAACGGGTCGACCTCCGCCGGCGGGCACGGAACGGCGGCGTCGCCGGCGTGACCCTCGCCTCCCTCCGGCCCCGGGCACGCCGCGGCGGCCTCGGTCGCCGGCGCGGGCCGCAGCGCCATGCCCGCACCGACGCCGGCGCCGAGGCCGAGGAGGGCGAGGAGGAGCGGCAGGAGCAGCTTCTTCACCGGCGCGCCTCAGTAGGGCATGTAGCGGTCGACGGCCTGCTGCCCCCAGCGCGGCTGCTGGGCGCTCGTCAGCTGGCCGCGCCCGCCGTAGGAGATGCGCGCCCCGGCGATGCGGTCGTAGGCGATCTCGTTGTAGCGCGAGATGTCCATCGGCCGGACGATGCCGGTGATCTGCAGGTCGCGGAGCTCGTAGTTGACCCGCACCTCCTGGTCGCCCTGGATGACGAGCTGTCCGTTCGGCAGCACCTCGACCACCGTCGCGGCGACGCGCAGCGTCAGCTTCTCGTTGCGCTTGGTCGAGCCGACGCCCTTGTAGGCGGACTCGCCCTCGAATTCGATCTCTGGGCTCATCTTGGTGATCCCGGGAGGGAGCACCTTGCCGAGGCCGAGGAACGCCTCGACCCCCGCCTCCTCGCTGCCGGCGCGGGTGCGGTTGGTGGTGTTCTTCATCTCGGCCGAATCGTCGATCTCGATGACCACGGTCAGGATGTCGCCGAGGCTCTGCGCCCGCCGGTCGCCGAGGAGCCCGGTCGGCGTCGTGTTCCACAGCGACGCCTGCTGGTAGGCGTGGCGCGCCGGCTGCGGCGGCGGCACCGAGAGCGCGACGCGCTCGGCAGTCAGGATCGGCGGCGCCCCGTCCTCGGCCCGGCCGATCGAGGTCATCTCCGGCGGCTGGCCGATGGTCTGCGCCCCGCAGGCCGCGAGCGCGAGGCAGAGGGCGGAGAGCCACGCGCCGCGCCCGGTCGTCGTTCGTGTCGTCATCGGCCGGTTCCTGACTGGGAGGCGGAAGGAGCGGTGCTCATTGCCCGACCACGACGCTGCCGTCCGCGGCGACGAGCCCGGTCACGGTCTGCCGCGAGGCGAGGTTCATCACCCGGACCGGCTCGCCCGCGCCGCCGCGGTCGAGGGCGCGGCCGTCGGTCACGATGCGCAAGGGGCCGTGGGCGTAGTTCATCCGCACGACCGCGTTGCGCTCGACGAGCGCCGGGGCGCCGAGCTGGGCGAGCAGGATCGGCCGGCCGGGATAGAGCGTCACCTTCGCCTCCTTGCCGGCGGCCTCGGCGATCGTCGAGACCGCCCCCGGCACGTCGCCCTCGACGACGGCGAGGTCGACGGCCGCGAGCACCGTCTGGCCGCGGATCGCGCGGACGACCTGCACGGTGTCGGCGAGGACCGCGCCGGCGGCGAGGAGCGCGACGAGACAGGCGAAGACGGCGGCGGCGCGGATCATCGGTGATACCTCCCGGGTCTCGGCGGATCCGGGCTCAGCGGATCTGGGTCGTCGCCGCGAGCATCTCGTCGGCGGCGGTGATGACCTTGGCATTGAGCTCGTAGCCGCGCTGGGCCTCGATCAGCCCGGTGATCTCGCGGACCGCGTCGACGCTCGAGTTCTCGAGATAGCCCTGGCGGAAGGTGCCGCGCCCGTCCTCGCCCGCGGTGCCGACGTTGGCCGCGCCGCTCGCCTCGGTCTCGCGGTAGAGGTTCGAGCCCAGCGCCTCGAGGCCCTTCTCGTTCGAGAAGCTCGCGAGGTCGAACTGGCCGAGGAGCTGGCCCTCGGTCTCGCCGTCGAAGTAGGCGTAGACCTCGCCCTCGGCGTTGATCGAGATCTCGCGGGCGTCCTCGGGGATGGTGATGTCGGGCACCACCGCATAGCCGTCCGAGGTGACGACGAGCCCGTCGCCGTTACGCTTCAGCGCCCCGTCGCGGGTGTAGGCGGCGTCGCCGTTCGGGAGGGTGATCTCGAGGTAGCCCTGGCCCTCGATCGCGAGGTCGAGGCTGCCGCCGGTCTCCGCGAGCGTCCCTTGCGCGATCTGCATCGACACCGCCGAGGCGCGGACCCCGAGGCCGAGCTGCACGCCCGCCGGCACCACCGTGCCGTCGGCCGAGTTGATCGTGCCAGGCCGCTCGACCTGCTGGTAGTGGAGGTCGGAGAACTCCGCCCGCCGGGCGTTGTAGGCGGTGGTGCTCATGTTGGCGAGGTTGTGGGAGATGACCTCGACCCGGGTGTTCTGGGCCGACATCCCCGTCGCCGCGATGTTGAGTGCACGCATGGATCTTCTCCTGTGCCGGGGGGCCTCAGGCCTGCTGGCCGAGGGTGCGGACGACGAGGCGGATGCGCTCGTCCTCGCTGTCGAGGAGCTTCTGGCCGTACTCGTAGGCGCGCTGGACCTCGACCATCCGCGCGAGCTCGGCGACCGGGTCGACGTTCGACTGCTCGAGGAAGCCCTGGAGAACGCGGCCGCCCTCGACGGGCACCGGCGGCGCCTCGGCGCGGAAGAGCACGCCCGCCTCGCGGAAGAGCTTCGACGGGTCGGCGACGGCGACGAGCCCGATCCGCGCCACCGGCTCGCCGTCCGCCGAGATCGTGCCGTCGGCCGAGACGTTGACGTGGCGCGCCTCGAAGGGGATGGCGATCTCGCCGCCGCCTTCGTCGAGGAGCCGGTGGCCGTCCATGGTGACGATCGTTCCGTCGGGATCGCGGGTGAAGGCGCCGGCCCGCGTCAGCCGCTCGCCCGCCGCCGTCATCACCGTGAAGTAGCCCTCGCCCTCGACCGCGAGGTCGAGCGCGCCGCCGGTCTCGTCGAGCGACCCCTGGAGGTCGTCGAACCAGCGCCCGCGCGCCGCGGTCATCGCGACGCTGCCTCCCTCGACCGGCAGCGCCTCGACCATCTCGGCGAAGACGACGCCCTCGCGCCGGTAACCGGTGGTCGAGAGGTTGGCGATGTTGTTGGCGACGCTCTGGAGCTCCTTGGCGAGCCCCGCCTGTCGCGTCAGGGCGACGTAGCCGGCAAGGTCCATGAGCGCACTCCCGCGTCCTGCGTACACCGGCGCGAAACCTGCGCCTCGCCGCGGACCGTGCCCCCAGTTGGTAAAGAATTGGTTCAGGACGCGATCGACCGTCGCCCTGTCCCCTCGCGGGCGGCCGCCCCGGGGACCGTCGCGTCAGCCCACGGCCTCGACCCCGTCCGCGAGCCGCGCCCGCGCCGCGGCGTGGCGCTGGCCGACGATCGCCCAGGCCTCGGCCCCGAGCGCGACGAAGCCGCGCACCCCGAGGTCCGCACGCGTGCCCCCGTCGAGCCCGGCGACGGCCGCCGCCACCGCCCGGCGATGGGGCGCGACCTCGGTCCCCCGCGCCGCGATCAGCGCCAGCCCGGGCGTCGGGTCGGTGAGAAACAGCGCCTTCAGCCGCGCCGCCTCCGGCACGAAGCGCCGGGCGAGGCCCCAGCTCACCAGGTCGATCGCGGCGACGTCCGCCTCCCCCGCCGCCACCGCCGCGACCGAGGCCCGGTGCGCGCCGGTCTCGCGCACGCGCCCGAAGAGGCCCCCGCCCCCGGCGAGCGGCGCGGCGTGGTGGAGGATCGACCCCCAGCCCGACTGCGAGTCGGTCCCGTTGATCGCGAGCGTCGCCCCGCGGAAGTCGGCGAGCCGCACCCGTGGATCGTCCGCCCGCGCCACCACCGCGCTCCGGTACCAGCCCGGCGCGCACCCCGGGAGGCCGTAGTCGAGCGCGCCGACCACCGCGACCCGCCCGGCGAGCGCCTGGACGAGCGGCAGCCCGCAGGTCTGGCCGAGGACGAGCCCGGGGTCGGTCCACCCGGCGACGAGCCCCCGCTCCCGGTCCAGCCCGTCCGGCGCCGCGACGCCCCGGGCGCGCAGCCGGTCGCGGATCGCGGCCCAGAGCGCGTCGGTCGCGGCCGCGACCTCGGGCCAGTCGTACATCGGCAGGGCGGCGACGGGGGTCATCGTCGCAGGGTGGCGCGGTCGCCGGCGCGCGTCCAGATCGGATGGGCGACCGGGTCCTTGCGCCGGAGGAGGTGCAGGCGGAAGACCTCGCCGTAGGAGCGGTAGCGGTAGCCGCCGTTGCGACGGAGGAACTCCTCCCGCCGCCGGGCGTACTCCGCCGGCAGGCGATACCACGGCAGCCGCGGGCAGGCGTGGTGCACCGCGTGGAAGTTGTTGTTGAGGAAGACGAAGGCGAGCGGCCCGCGGTCCTCGATGACGACGCTCCGCGCCGCCGCCCGCTCGTGCGCCTGATGCTCGAGGAAGGTGCGGATCTTCAGGATCGCGAGCCCGCCCCAGCAGCCGAGGAGATACGCCCACGCCGGCATCGTCCCCGCCGCCGCGAGCCAGGCGACGACGGGCACGAGCCCGGCGGCGTGCAGCGCCCACGCCCGCGCCACCGCCCGCGCCACCGCCCGGTCGCCGCCGCGGAGCGCCCGGGCGTCGTCGCGCCAGAGCACCGCGGTCGCGAGCGGGGGCCCGAGCACCATCCTCCCGAGAAGGGTGTTGTTCGCCGCGAGAACCACCCGCGCCGCCCGCGCCAGCCGCTCCCACACCGCCGGATCGAGGTAGTTCGTCTCGGGGTCGTCGTAGGGGTCGGTGAGCGCGGGGTCGTGGTGATGGGCGAGATGGGTCTCCCGGAAGCGCTCGTAGGGCACGACGAGGCCGAGCGCCGGAAAGACCAGCGCATCGTTCAGCCACGGCCACGGCGTGGGGTGCCCGTGGATGGCCTCGTGCTGGAGCGACGAGTGGAAGGCGACGAGGAGCGCGAGCGCCGGCACGGCGAGCCAGAGGCCGAGCGCACCGGCCGCGGCAGTGACCGCCGCCCAGACGCCGATGACGGCGACCATGAGGCCGAGCGTCGGCCACTCGACGCGCGCCGAACCGCGCGCCCTCCTCGGGCGGGCTTCCATCGTCGTCCCGTGATTGCACTGCGTTGACCGTGCCCCGAGGCTACGTCCCGCCCGGCGCTTCCGGCAATCCCGTGAATTCATCACGAAAGGACATGATCCGTGCGGATCCGCTACATATGCGGTACGATCACGCGAATCTCCGCGAGGCATCGATGGACAAGCGCCTTCTCGCCGCCGCCTTCCGGGACCGGCTGCGGACGCTCCTCGGCGACGAGCACGGCGGCGCGGCGGCGTTCCTGCGCGACACCGGCGTCGACCGCTCGGCCCTGAGCCAGTTCCTCGACCCCGCCGTCGATCGCCTGCCCCGCGCCGAGACCCTGCGCCGTATCGCCGAGGCGCGTGGCGTCACCGTCGACTGGCTCCTCAGCCTCTCGAACGCCCGCGACGGCCGCCAGGAGGTGGCGCCCTCGGTCGAGATCGAATCGGCCGAGGGGCCCGAGGGCGACGCGCCCCTCGACCGGTGGCGGCGCGAGGCGGCGGGCATGAAGCTCCGCACCGTGCCCTCGGGCCTCCCCGACATGCTCGGGATCGGCGAGGACGCCCCCGGCGCGCCCGACCCGCTCGCCGGCCAGGCCGAGCGCGTGCTCGGCGGCGTCAATCTCGGCGAGATGGACATCGAGATCGCGATGCCGGTCCAGACCCTCGAGGACTTCGCCGACGGCGCCGGGGTCTGGCGCGGCACCGACGCCGGCCCGCGTCGCCGCCGCCTCGCCGGCATGGCGGCGACCGCGGCCGAGCTCTACCCGACGCTCCGTCTCCACCTCTTCGACGGCCGCGCCGCCTACGCCGCGCCCTTCACCGTCTTCGGCCGCATCCGCGCGGCGCTCTACCTCGGCGACGCCTACCTCGTCGTCACCTCCGCCGACCAGGTCGCGGCGCTGACCCGGCTCTTCGACGGCCTCGTCCGCCGCGCCGCGGTCGGGCCGGAGCGCGTCCACGAGACGCTCGCGGCCCTCGCCGACCGGACGCGATGAGCCGAGAACTTTGTTGTGCGAATGTCGAAAATAGCCGCTAACATCGCGGTCGGCCCGGGAACGGGGCCGAAGGCGCTCGGGGAGCGCCTCGATACAACGGGGAGTCACATGGACCGACTGAAATCCGCCACCGCCCTCGGCGGCCTGGTTCTGGCAGCCGTAGCCGTCTCGCCGGCCTTCGCGCAGGACCAGGCGCTGATCGACGCCGCCAAGGCCGAAGGCACGCTGACCACCGTCGCCCTGCCGCACGACTGGTGCAACTACGGGGGGATGCTCGAGGGCTTCAAGGCCAAGTACGGCCTCGAGATCAACGAGCTCAACCCCGACGCCGGCAGCGCCGACGAGATCGAGGCGATCCGCGCCAACAAGGACAACAAGGGCCCGCAGGCCCCCGACGTCATCGACGTCGGCTTCTCCTTCGGCCCGGCGGCGAAGGCCGAGGGGCTGACCCAGCCCTACAAGGTCGCGACCTGGGACGAGATCCCGGACAACGTCAAGGACGCCGACGGCCACTGGTACGGCGACTACTACGGGGTGCTGTCCTTCGCGGTGAACGAGGATCTCGTGCCCGAGCCGCCCGCCGACTGGGCCGACCTGCTCAAGCCCGAGTTCGCCAACTCCGTCGCCCTCTCCGGCGACCCGCGCGCCTCGAACCAGGCGATCCTCGGCGTCTACGCCGCCGGCCTCGCCGCCGGTGGCGCTGCCGGCGCCGAGGCGGGCCAGAAAGGGCTCGACTACTTCGCCGAGATGAACAAGGCCGGCAACTTCGTGCCGGTCATCGGCAAGTCGGGCACCCTCGCCCAGGGCGCGACCCCGATCGTCGTCTGGTGGGACTA
Source organism: uncultured Rhodovulum sp. (assembly GCA_964511815.1). Classification (GTDB taxonomy): domain Bacteria; phylum Pseudomonadota; class Alphaproteobacteria; order Rhodobacterales; family Rhodobacteraceae; genus Amaricoccus. The sequence continues at coordinate 10,104 of CAZEGY010000019.1, read as the reverse complement.
CAACGCCCTCTCGGGCCGCGACGCGCTGAACGGCAACCCGCCGATCGGCGTCGTGGTGCCGAAGTCGGGCGTCGTCGCCGGCGTCTACGTCCAGGCGATCTCGGCCTACGCGCCGCACCCGAACGCGGCCAAGCTGTGGATGGAGTACCTCTACTCCGACGAGGGCCAGCTCAAGTGGCTCGAGGGCTACTGCCACCCGATCCGCTTCAACGCCATGGCGCAGGCCGGCAAGATCCCGCAGGAGCTCCTCGACAAGCTGCCCCCGGCCGAGGCCTACGAGGCCGCGACCTTCCCGACGCTCGACGAGCAGGAGGCGATGGCCGAGGTCGTCAAGGGCGGCTGGGACGCCACCGTCGGCGCCAACGTCCAGTAAGCCCCCGCGCGTCCCGGCCCCCGCCCGGGACGCGCCTCCCCCCGACCGGAGCCGCCCTTGGCCGACGCCGTCCTTCCGCAAGCCGCGCCGCCGCGCGTCCGGGGCCACGCCTGGTCGTGGGTCGGCATCGTCCCCTTCCTGCTCTTCGCGCTCCTCTTCCTCGTTCTGCCGACGATGCACGTCGTCATCGGCGCCTTCCGCAACCCGGCGGGCGAGTTCACCCTCGCGAACGTCCGCGGCCTCTTCACCCCGGCGATCCTCGCCTCGTTCTGGATCTCGATCCGCATCAGCTTCGCCTCGGCCTTCCTCGGCTGCGTCATCGGCTTCGCCGTCGCCTGGGCGGTGACCCTCGGCGACCTGCCGCGCTGGCTGCGCGGCCCGGTGATGACCTTCTCGGGGGTCGCCTCCAACTTCGCCGGCGTCCCCCTCGCCTTCGCCTTCCTCGCCACCCTCGGGCGGCTCGGCCTCGTCACCGTGCTGCTGCGCGAGTGGTTCGGCGTCAACATCTACGCCCTAGGCTTCAACCTGCTCTCCTTCTGGGGCCTGACCCTCACCTACCTCTTCTTCCAGATCCCGCTGATGGTCCTCATCGTCACCCCCGCCCTCGACGGCCTTCGCCGCGAGTGGCGCGAGGCCGCCGAGATCCTCGGCGCGTCGCCCTTCCAGTACTGGCGCCTGGTCGCCTTCCCGATCCTCTGGCCGACGCTCCTCGGCACGCTCGCGCTGCTCTTCGCCAACGCCTTCGGCGCCGTCGCCACCGCCTACGCCCTCACCGGCTCGTCGCTCTCGATCGTCCCGATCCTGCTCTTCGCCCAGATCCGCGGCGACGTCCTCGGCGACCCCCACCTCGGCTACGCCCTCGCCTTCGGCATGATCGTCGTCACCGGCATCGGCAACGCCCTCTACATCTGGATGCGCGCCCGCGCCGAGCGGTGGGTGAAATGAGCGCCCCCTCCAGCTTCTTCTTGGCAGAAATACTCCCGCCGGAGGCACCGGCGCGGCACGCGCCGGAAGCGAGGCCCGCCCCATGAGCCGCATCTGGGCCTGGCTCGCCTTCGCCGTCGGGATGGTCTACTTCTTCGTCCCCCTGATCGGCACGCTCGAGTTCTCGCTCCGCATGCGCCGCGGGGTCTACAGCCTCGACGCCTACCGCGTCGTCCTCGCCGACCCGCGCTTCCAGGCGACCTTCGGCTACTCGGTCGTCCTCGCGCTCCTCACCATCGTCGTCGGCGTCGTCATCGTCGTCCCGACCGCCTACTGGGTGCGCCTGCGCCTGCCGCGCTGGCGCCCGTTCGTCGAGTTCGTGACCCTGCTGCCGCTGGTCATCCCGGCGATCGTCATCGTCTTCGGCTACATCCGCCTCTACAACACCTCCTCGATCCTGCCCCTGACCGGCACCGCGACCGGCACCAACCTCCTCCTCCTCGCCGGCTACACCGTCCTCGCGCTCCCCTACATGTACCGCGCCGTCGACACCGGGCTCCGCGCCATCGACATCGCCACGCTGACCGAGGCCGCCCAGAGCCTCGGCGCCGGCTGGATCACCATCATGGCCCGCGTCATCCTGCCGAACGTGCTGGTCGCCGTCCTCTCCGGCGCCTTCCTCACCTTCGCCATCGTCATCGGCGAGTTCACCATGGCCGCCCTCCTCAACCGCCCGGCCTTCGGCCCCTACCTCCAGGTCCTCGGCGCCAACCGTGCCTACGAGCCGGCGGCGCTCGCGGTCATCGCCTTCGCCATCACCTGGGCGTGCATGGGCCTGATCCAGCTCGTCACCCGTTTCCAGAAGCACACCTCCGCCCGACGGTAGCCCATGCCCTTCCTCGAGATCGTCCACCTCGACAAGCACTACGGTCCCAACCACGTCGTCCGCGACTTCAACCTCGCGATCGACAAGGGCGAGTTCGTCTCCTTCCTCGGCCCCTCGGGCTGCGGCAAGACGACGACGCTGCGCATGGTCGCGGGCTTCGAGTTCCCCGACACCGGCGCGATCCACATCGACGGCAGGGACGTCGTCAACCTCAAGCCCAACCAGCGCAACATCGGCATGGTCTTCCAGGCCTACGCGCTCTTCCCCAACATGACCGTCGCCCAGAACGTCGCCTTCGGCCTCCGCATCGCCGGAACGCCCCGCGCCGACAGCGACCGCCGCGTCGCCGAGATGCTCGGCATGATCGGCCTCCCCGACCTCGGCGCCCGCTACCCCTTCCAGCTCTCCGGCGGCCAGCAGCAGCGCGTCGCCCTCGCCCGGGCGCTGGCCCCGCGCCCCAAGGTCCTCCTCCTCGACGAGCCGCTCTCCGCCCTCGACGCCAAGATCCGCGTCTCGCTCCGCGACGAGATCCGCGCCATCCAGAAGGAGCTCGGCATCACCACGATCTACGTCACCCACGACCAGGAGGAGGCCCTGTCGATGTCGGACCGGATCGTCGTGATGAACCAGGGCGTCGCCGAGCAGGTCGGCGACCCCTTCACCATCTACACCCGCCCGGCGACGCCGTTCGTCGCCTCCTTCGTCGGCACCCTCAACGGCCTCCGCGCCCGCGTCCTCGACCCCGCGGCCGGCACCGTCGAGATCGCGGGCCAGCCCCTCGCCCTCGGCCGCCCGCTCGCCGCCGCGACCGGCGCCGAGGTCGGCCTTTCCGTCCGCCCCGAGGCCCTCGGCCTCGGCGCGGGGCCGGTGTCACTGACCGGACGGGTGGAGGACGTCTCGTTTCACGGCCCGGTGGTGCGCCTGAAGCTCTCCCTCGGCGACCAGCGGCTCGCCCTCGACAGCTTCAACACCGCCGCCTTCCGCCCCCCCGCCGTCGGCGACACCGTCACCGTCGGCTTCGACCCCGCCGACGCCCTCGTCGCCTGACCAGAGCCCGTAGCGCCGCGCGTTGTAGGCGAAGACCGCCGCCGGTTCCGCCGCGGGATGGGCGCGGTCGAGCCGCGCCAGCAGCACGCCCCCCGCATGCGCCGCGAGCCAGCCCTCGGCCGCGGCGGCGTCGAGCACCGCGACCGGCCGCCGCAGGCGCGCCGCGAAGCCGAACTCGCCCTCGTAGTCCCCGACGGCCGCGATCTCCCCGTCGTGCGGCGCGAGCGCCACCGCGATCGGGCGCGCGTCGTAGAGCGGTCCGAGGCTCCCGACCACGAACGCCAGATCGACGAGCAGCACCAGCCCCGGCGCGAGCAGCGCCACCCCCGGCCCGCGCGCCCGCCAGCCCGCGACGGCGAGACCGACGAGAAGGAGCCCGACGACCGCGAGCCCGAGGTCGGCGGAGACCTGCGCCCGCACGTCCTCCGGCCCGACGCCGAGCACGAGGGCGACGAGCGCGAGCCCGAGCACCGCCGGGACGACGCCCGCGGCGGGCGCCCGCGCCCCGCCGGGGAGGAGCCGCGCGACGACGAGGGCCGCGGCCGGCAGCGCCGGGACCAGGTAGTGGACCTGCTTGCCGCTGATCAGGCTGAAGAGAACGAAGGTGCCGACCCCCGACACCGCGCAGAGCCGCAGCCCCGGATCGTCGCGAAGGCGGGCGCGGGCGAGCGCCCGCCAGAGGCCCCCCGCCCAGATCCACGGCCAGAGCAGGATCGGGAGCAGCGGCACGAAGAACCACACCGCCCGCTCGTGGGCGAAGGACGCGGCCACCCGCCCGGCGCTCTGGGTCCACAGCACCGCGCGCGCGTAGGCCTCCCCGCCCGTCCACAGCGCCGGCACCAGCCACACCGCGACGAGGGCCGCGGCGACCGCGAGCGCCTTCGCGACCCGCACCGTCGCGGCCCGCCACCCTTCGCCGGTCCAGAGCGGGGCGAGGAGCGCGGCGGGGCCGAGATGGATCAGGATGACCGGCCCCTTCGCATAAACCCCGAGCGCGAGCGCCGCCCCGAGCCAGAGCCACGCCCGCGGCCCCGGCCGCGCGAGGACGACGAGCCCGAGCACCGTCGCGAGCGTCAGCATCGCGTCGAACATCGTCAGCCCGGCGTAGAGCGTGAACGGCAGCGTCCCCGCGAGCACCAGCGCCGCCCGCCCGCCCACGGCCGCCTCCCCGGGCCAGAGCCGCCGCGCGAGCGCCGCGGTCGCGACGATCGCCGCCGCCCCGAACGCCGGCCCGACGACGCGGCCGGCGGCCTCCGAGACCCCGGTGACGCTCCAGACGAGGTTGACGAGCCAGAAGAGCAGCGGCGGCTTGTGGTGGTAGATCTCGCCGTTCAGCCGCGGCACCAGCCAGTGCCCGCCCGCGCGCATCTCCCAGGCGACGGTGAGATAGCGCGTCTCGTCGATCGGCAGCAGCGGCCGGGCGAGGATGCCCGCGGCCGACACCACGAGAAAGACGGCGACCGCGACCGCCGTCCCGTGCCGCTCGACGAAGCTCATCCCCCGGCGCCCCCGTCCTGCCCGCCGCGAGGGTGCCCCAGGCCACGGCCCCCGGCAATCGCCGCCGCGGCCTGCCCGGCATGGCGCCCGGTCGCGAGGCAGGCGGTGAGGAGATAGCCCCCGGTCGGCGCGTCCCAGTCGAGCATCTCGCCCGCAGCGAAGACCCCCGGCCGCGCCCGGAGCATCAGCGCGTCGTCGAGCCCCGCGCGCATGACGCCGCCCGCCGTCGAGATCGCCTCGTCGATCGGCCGCGGCCCGAGGAGCGGCAGCCCGAGCGCCTTCGCCGCCGCCGCCGTCGCCCCCGGATCGGCGAGCGCCGGGCCGGCGAACTCGCGCAGGAGCGCGATCTTGACCGGCGCGAGGCCGAGCGCCTTGCGCAGATGGTTCGCGAGCGACGCCCCCCCGCGCGGCCGGGCGAGGCGGGCGGCGATCTCCGCCTCCCCCCGCCCCGGCACGAGGTCGACGGTCAGCGCCGCCCCGTCCCGCAGCCGGTCGGCGAGCGCGTAGACCCCGCCGCCCTCGATGCCGCGGGCGGTGACGACGAACTCCGCCGCGACGCTCCGCCCGCCGGCCGAGAGCCGCACCGCCTTCACCGGCGCCCCGAAGTGCCGCGTCATCGCGTCCGACCAGGCGACGCCGAAGCCGACGTTCGACGGCCGGAACGGCGCGAGCGGCACCCCCTCGGCCGCGAGGATCGCCGCCCACGCCCCGTCCGACCCGAGCCGCGCCCACGACGCCCCCCCGAGCGCGAGCACCGTCGTTCCGGCGACGAGCGCCCGCGGTCCCTCCGGCGTCTCGAAGCGGGCCGCCGCGCCCTCCCATCCCGTCCACCGCCAGCGGGTGCGGACGGCGACGCCCGCGCCCTCGAGCCGCCGGAGCCACGCCCGGAGCAGCGGCGACGCCTTCATCCCGACCGGGAACACCCGCCCCGAGCTCCCGGCGAAGGTCTCGACCCCGAGCCCCGCCGCCCAGGCCCGCACCTCGTCCGGCCCGAACCCCGCGAGGATCGGCGCCAGCCAGTCGCCGCCCTGCGTGTACGCCGCCGCGAAGCCGCTGGCGGCCTCTGCCCTGGTCAGGTTCAGCCCCGACTTCCCGGCCATCAGCAGCTTTCGCCCGAGCGTCGGCTTGGCCTCGGCGACGACGACGCCGCGCCCCGCCGCGGCCAGCGCCTCGGCGGCCATCAGCCCCGCGGGGCCGCCGCCGATCACGAGGGCGTCGATGGACTCGGGCGCAGCCATGCCCGCTCATTGTCCGAAGCCGCCCCCGCCCGCAAGCCGCTTCGCACGCCCGCGCCGGGGCGCTATCGTGGAGCCATGAGACCGCTCCTCGCCGCCCTCGCCGTCCTCCTGAGCCTCTCTCCGGCCCACGCCGACGAAGCCGCCGACGCCGCGGCGATCCGCGACCGCCTCGAGGCGTGGCGCCTCGCCTTCAACGACCGCGACGCGGACGGCGCCTGCGACCTCTTCGCCCCCGATCTCGCCTACAGCGTCCCCGGCCTCGCCGGCGGCACCCGCGAGACCATGTGCACGAACCTCGCACGGGTGATGACCCGGACCGACTTCATCCTGCGCTACGACCCGCCCGAGATCCGCGAGATCATCGTCGACGGCGACCTCGCGGTGGTGCGCCTGCGCTGGACGCTGACGACGCAGACCCTCGCGGAGCGGCGGAGCGCGCACGAGGAGGGCCTCGACGTCTTCCGCCGCCAGCCCGACGGCCGCTGGTCGATCGCCCGCTTCATCGCCGTCGACGCCGCCGACGCCGCCGAGTGATCCGCCCCGCCCGGCGCCCGCTTTCAGCCGTTCAGCCCCGCGAAGCTGCCGCCCGCGGCCGCGAGGCGGCGGAGGAGCGGCGGCGTGCGCCAGGTGCGGGGATCGTTGAGCGCATAGCCGTCGATCGTCGCGGCGACGATCTTCAGCCCCTCGGCGTCGGCCCAGTGCATCGGCCCGCCGCGCCAGCGCGGGAAGCCGTAGCCGTGGACGAGGACGAGGTCGACGTCCGCCGGCCGTGCGGCGATGCCCTCGTCGAGGAGCCGCGCGGCCTCCTGCACCATCGCGACGACGGCGCGGCGGCGGATCTCGGCGTCGCTCACCGCCCGGCGCGCGATCCCCGCCTCCCCGGAGGCCGCGCGCACCAGCGCCTCGACCACCGGCGACGGCGACGCCTTGCCGCCGTCGTAGTCGTACCACCCGGCCCCGGTCTTGCGCCCGAGGCGCTTGGCCTTCTCGACCATGCGGTCGGCGATCGGCACGTAGCGCCAGTCGTCGCGGCCGCGCGCGTTCATGCGCTGCCGTCCGGCCCAGGCGATCTCGAGGCCGGAGAGATCCTGCACCGCGTAGGGGCCCATCGCCATCCCGAACCCCGCCATCGCCGCGTCGACCTGCCAGGGCAGCGCACCCTCGAGCAGGAGGATGTCCATCGCCTGCCTGTAGCGCGTCAGGATGCGGTTGCCGATGAAGCCGTCGCAGACCCCGCTCTCGACCGGCACCTTGCGGAGGTCGCGGGCGAAGGCGATCGCGGTCGCGAACACCTCCGGGCGGACGGCATCGGGACGCACGACCTCGACGAGCTTCATCACGTGCGCCGGCGCGAAGAAGTGCAGGCCGACGACGCGCCCCGGGTCGGCGACGGTCGCGGCGATGCGGTTGACGTCGAGATAGGAGGTGTTCGTCGCGAGGATCGCGTCCGGCCGCGTCGCGGCGCCGAGCTCGGCGAAGACCGCGGCCTTGACGGCGAAGTCCTCGAACACCGCCTCGATGACGAGATCGGCGCCGGCGAGCGCACCGTAGCCGGTCGCCCCCGCGAGCCGGGCGAGGGCCGCCGCGTGCGCCGCATCGTCGAGGAGGCCGCGCTCGCGGCTCCCGTCGAGGTTGGCGGCGATCGTCGCGCGCCCGCGCGAGAGCGCCGCGTCGTCGCGCTCGACGAGCACCACCCGCCGGCCGGCGAGGAGCGCCGCCGTCGCGATGCCCGCCCCCATCGTCCCGCCGCCGACCACACCGACGGTCCCCGTCGGCAACGGCGCGGGCGCACCGCCTTCCGTCGCACTACGTTCGGCGGCGGCGAGGGCGCGGAGCGCGCGCGCCTGCGGGCCGTCGCGGAGGGCGAGGTGGCGCTTCCGCTCGGCGTCGAGCGCGGCGTCGGCGTCGAGGGCGTAGGCGTCGCGGAGCCGCTCGACCGCCTCGCCCGGCGCGACCTGCCCGCGGGCACGGGCGACGACGCGGGCGGCGGCGGCCTCGAAGGCCGCGTCGGCCGCCCCCATCTGGCGAACCGGCATCGCGCGGCCGGCGGCGTCGGCGGCGAAGGCGAGGGCCGCGGCGCGGAGCTCCCCCTCCGCCACGGCGTCGACGAGCCCCATCCCGCGCGCCCGGGCGGCGGTGACGGCCCTGCCCTCGGCGACGAGCGCCAGCGCCTCGACCGGCGCGACGAGCCGCGGCACCCGCACCGTCGCCCCGGCCCCCGGCAGGCCGCCGAGCGTCACCGCCGGCAGCGCGAGGCGCGCCTCCGAACCCGCGACGCGATAGTGGCAGCCGAGCGCGAGCTCGAGCCCGGCGCCGACCGCCCTCCCTGCGATCGCCGCGACCCAGGGCTTCGATGCCCCCTCGATGGCGCGGGCGACCTCCGCCAGCGACGGGGCCGCATCGGCGTCGGCGCTCTCGCCCTCCGCGGCGAAGCGCCCGCCGGCACCGACGAGGACGACGGCGCGCACCCCCGTGTCGCCCTCGGTCTCGCCGAGGGCGCGCAAGAGCCCGGCGCGGACCGGCGCGACGAGGGCGTTCGCCGGCGGGTTGTCGATGGTGACGACGGCGACCGACCCCTCCCGCGTGACCGCCACCGGATCGGCGCGCAGGGCCGTCATCAGAAGAACGCCTGCAGCCCGGTCTGCGCCCGCCCGAGGATCAGCGCGTGGACGTCGTGGGTGCCCTCGTAGGTGTTGACCGCCTCGAGGTTCATCACGTGGCGGATGACCCCGTACTCGTCGGAGATGCCGTTGCCGCCGTGCATGTCGCGGGCGACCCGGGCGATGTCGAGCGCCTTGCCGCAGTTGTTGCGCTTCATCAGGCTGATGAGCTCCGCCGGCGCCCGGCCCTCGTCGAAGAGCCGCCCGAGGCGCAGGCAGCCCTGCAACCCGAGGCCGATCTCGGTCATCATGTCGGCGAGCTTCTTCTGGACGAGCTGGGTCTGGGCGAGCGGCCGCCCGAACTGCTTGCGGTCCATGGTGTAGCTCCGCGCGGCGTGCCAGCAGAACTCGGCCGCCCCCATCGCCCCCCAGGCGATGCCGAAGCGCGCCCGGTTGAGGCAGCCGAACGGCCCGGCGAGGCCCTCGACGAAGGGCAGCAGGTTCTCCTCCGGCACGAAGACCTCGTCCATCTGGATCATGCCGGTGATCGAGGCGCGCAAGCTGAACTTGCCCTCGATCTTCGGGGCGGCGAGCCCCTTCATGCCCTTGTCGAGGATGAAGCCCTTGATCTTGCCGCCGTGGGCGTCCGACTTCGCCCAGACGACGAAGACCTCGGCGATCGGCGCGTTGGTGATCCAGTTCTTCGCCCCCGAGAGCGAATACCCCCCGTCGACCTTCTTCGCCCGGGTGATCATCGACCCCGGGTCCGAGCCGTGGTCGGGCTCGGTCAGCCCGAAGCAGCCGACCCATTCGCCGCTGGCGAGCTTCGGCAGGTACTTCGTCCGCTGTGCGTCGGTGCCGTAGGCGAAGATCGGGTGCATGACGAGCGAGGACTGCACGCTCATCGCGCTGCGATAGCCGGAGTCGACCCGCTCGACCTCCCGCGCGACGAGGCCGTAGGAGACATAGCCGACGCCGGCGCCGCCGAACTCCTCGGGTATGGTCGGCCCGAGCAGGCCGAGCGCCCCCATCTCGGCCATGATCGTGCGGTCGAAGGTCTCGTGGCGGTGCGCCTCGAGCACGCGGCCCGCCAGCGCCTCCTGGCAATAGTCGCGCGCCGTGTCGCGGACCATCCGCTCCTCTTCGGTCAGTTCCTCGTCGAGCAGGAAGGGATCGTCCCAGACGAAGGCGGCGGGCTTGGCGCGCGCGGTCTCGGGTGTCGTCGCGTGGGTCATCGGCTTCCTCCGTGCCGCTTGCAGGGATTCGGGGCGCGGCCGCCTTCTCGTTGATACTCCCGATACGCCCCGGACCGCATTATTTCAAGCCTAAAATTTCATGCTTGAAATAACCCCCCCGAATCGCTTAGGCTGCCTGCAACGAAACGAACATGCGGGAGGAGCGAATGCGGGTTGCATGCATCGGCGGCGGGCCGGCGGGCCTCTACTTCGCCATCTCGATGAAGCTCCGGGACCCGTCCCACGAGATCGTCGTCTTCGAGCGCAACCGCGCCGACGACACCTTCGGCTGGGGCGTCGTCCT
>CAZEGY010000018.1:0-18576 GCA_964511815.1 uncultured Rhodovulum sp. | reverse complement strand
GGCTTAAGTAGCGTCTCGCGCGCGAGACGGCCCAGTCTCCGGGCGCTTCCGCGCCGTTCCGCCGAGCTCCCTCAGAGCCCGGCGAGGGCGATGTACTTCAGCTCGAGATAGCCCTCGATCCCGTACTTCGACCCCTCGCGGCCGAGACCGGACTGCTTGACCCCGCCGAAGGGCGCCATCTCGTTGGCGAGGGCGGGGGTGTTGACCCCGATCATCCCCGACTGCAACGCCTCGGCGACGCGGAAGACCCGCGCCATGTCCCTGGCGTAGAAGTAGGCGGCGAGCCCGAACTCGGTGGCGTTCGCCATGTCGATGACCTCGGCGTCGCTCTCGAAGCGGATGACCGGCGCCAGCGGCGCGAAGGTCTCCTCCCGGGTGACGAGCATCCCCTGCGTGACCCCGGTCACCACCGTCGGCTCGAAGAAGGTGCCGCCGAGGGCGCTCCTCCCGCCGCCGAGGCGAAGCTCGGCGCCGTTCCCGAGGGCGTCGGCGAGGTGGCTCTCCATCTTCTCGACCGCCGCGGCGTCGATGAGCGGCCCCATGCTGACCCCGGGCTCGGTGCCGCGGCCGAGGCGGAGCTGCGCCGCCGCCGCGGTCAGCTTCTCGACGAAGGCGTCGTGGATGCCGGCCTGGACGTAGATGCGGTTGGCGCAGACGCAGGTCTGCCCGGCGTTGCGGAACTTCGAGGCGATCGCCCCCGCGACCGCGGCGTCGAGGTCGGCGTCGTCGAAGACGATGAACGGCGCGTTGCCGCCGAGCTCGAGGCTGAGCCGCGTCACCGTGTCGGACGCCTCGCGCATCAGCCAGCGCCCGACCGCGGTCGAGCCGGTGAACGAGATCTTCGCGACCGTCGGGTTGTGGCAGACCTCGGTCCCGAAGGCGCGGGCGTCGCGGGTGGTGACGACCGAGAACACCCCCTTCGGCACCCCCGCCCGCTCGGCGAGCACCGCGAGCGCCAGCGCCGAGAGCGGCGTCTGCGCCGCCGGCTTCAGCACCATCGCGCAGCCGGCGGCGAGCGCCGGTCCGGCCTTGCGGGTGATCATGCCGTTCGGGAAGTTCCACGGCGTGATCGCCGCGCACACCCCGACCGGCTGCTTGAGGACGAGGATGCGCTGGCCCGGGTTGGGGCCGGGTATGATGTCGCCGTCGATGCGCTTCGCCTCCTCGGCGAACCACTCGAGGTAGGCGGCGTTCGAGCGGACCTCGCCCGCCGCCTCGGCGAGCGGCTTGCCCTGCTCGCTCGTCAGGATCAGCGCGAGGTCGTCGACGTTGGCGAGGACGAGCTCGTACCAGCGGCGCAGCACCGCCGCCCGCTCCTTCGCGCTCTTCGCCGCCCACGCCGGCTGCGCCTCGCGGGCACGGTCGATGGCGTGGCGGAAGTCCTCGACGCCGAGGTTCGGCACCGTGGCGATCACCCGCCCGTCGAAGGGGTCGGACACGTCGAGGCCGTCGTCGCCGGCCGCGCGCCAGTCGCCGCCGACGTAGGCCCGCGCTTCGAGCAGCCCGGGGTCGGAGAGGGTCAGGGGGTCGGTCTGGGTATCGTGAGCCATGATCTCAGCTCCTCAGTTCTGGGTGAGCCCCGCATCGACGAGGAAGTTGGCGCCGGTCGAGCCGCCGCTCTCGTCCGAGGCGAGAAACAGCGCCGTCCGTGCGACATGTATCGGTCCGAGCCGGAACTTCAAAGCCTGGAGCGCGACGAACTCCCGGCTCTTCGCCGGATCGGCCCAGAGCCGCGCCTGCCGCTCGGTCAGGATCGCACCCGGCACGATGCAGTTGACCCGGATCCCCGCCGGCCCGAGCTCGCGCGCCAGCGTCCGCGTCAGCCCGTTGATCGCGGCCTTCGCCGTCGTGTAGCCGACCATCCCCGTCCGCCCGCGCATCCACGAGACCGACCCGAGCAGGACGACCGACCCGCCGCCCCGCCGCTCCATGCCCGGCGCCACCGCCTGGGTCGCGAAGAACTGGTGGTCGAGGTTCAGGGCGAGCAGCCGCCGCCAGTCCTCGGGCCCGACTTCGGCGAGCGCCTGGCGGTCGTCGCGCCCGGCGTTGTTGACGAGGGCGTCGATCCCGCCGGCGTCGTCCTCCACGGCCGCCACCGCGGCACGGAGCGCGGGAACGTCGGTGAGATCGACGGCCACGAACCGCGCCCCGGTCGCCGCCGCCACCGCCGCGCCCCCGGCCGCGTCGATGTCGAGGAAGGCGACGCGCGCCCCCTGCGCGGCGAAGGCGCGGACGATCTCCGCGCCGATCCCCGAGGCGCCGCCGGTGACGAGCACCGACCTCCCTTCGAGCGAGCGGTAGCGGACGCTGGCGTAGGGGCTCTCTTCCGCCGTCATCCCGCCTCCGGGTCGAAGGGCGCCGCGGCCGTCCCCGCGACGCCGGCGTCGAGCGCGAGGAGCGCCCCGCTCAGCGGCAGCGCCGCGAGCTCGTCCGCCGGCCGCCCGCGCCGGGCGGTGGTGACGTAGAGCGTGCGGAGGTCGCGCCCGCCGAAGGCGACCATCGTCGGGCAGCGGGCGGGCACCGCTATCGCGCGGAGAAGCGCGCCGTCCGGGCCGCGCCGCTCGATGCGCCCGCCCTCGTAGAGCGCGGTCCAGTAGCAGCCCTCGACATCGACCGCGGCGCCGTCCGGCCGCCCGGGGCCGGTCTCCTCGGGATCGAACCGGACGAAGTCCTCGCCCGCCCCGGCGGTGCCGGTGCCGAGATCGTAGGGGTAGCGACGGACGACGAAGCGCGGCGTGTCCGAATGGTAGAGCGTCCCCCCGTCGGGCGAGAAGGCGAGCCCGTTCGAGGTCAGGAGCCCGTCGAGGAGCGCCACGAGCCCGCGGCGGTCGTAACGGTAGAGCCGCGCCGCGCCACCGGCCTTCGGCTCGTCGATGGTGCCGAGCAGGAAGCGCCCGCGCGGATCGGTGCGCCCGTCGTTGAAGCGGCTCGTGGCCGGATCCTCGGGGTTGGCGGCGAGGCGCGCGACCGTGGTGCCGTCCGCCGCGAGCCGGAAGACCCCGGTGCGCATCCCCGCGATGAAGCCGCCGCCCGGCCAGAGGCCGATGCAGCCGACGTCCTCGGCGACCGGCAGGACGATGTGGCTGTCGTCGGAAGGCCGGTAGCGGTGGATCGCGCGGCCGGTGATGTCGACGAAGTAGAGCGCCTGCTCGCCGGCGCTCCACAGCGGGCACTCGCCGAGCTCGGTGCGGATCGTCTCCGCGAGGACGGGACGGACCTCCATCAGTAGGCGGCCAGCGGCGCTGCCGCCGGCGCCGTCCCGCGGAGCTCGCCGAGCCAGTCGAGCGCGCGCCCGGTCATCAGCGCGAGGTCGGAGGCGACGGCGGCGAAGCCGTAGCCGTAGTCGAGGAAGCGCCCGACCATCGCCGGGTTCGGCCCGACGATGCCGATCGGCTTCCCCGCCGCGGCGGCGGCCCTCGCGGCGTCGGCGATCAGCGCCTGGACCTCGGCATGGGCGATGTCGCCGATGTGCCCCGTCGCCGCGGCGAGATCGCCCGGCCCGACGAAGAGCCCGTCGACGCCCGGGACCGCGGCGATCTCGGTCAACCGCGCGATCGCCTCCGGGGTCTCGAGCTGGACGATGGTGCAGACCCCGGCGTTGGCCCCGCCGAGATAGCCCGGCGCCCGCCCGTAGCGCGAGGCGCGGTGGACGGCGGCGACGCCGCGGCTCCCCTCGGGCGGATAGCGCATCGCCCGCGCCGCCGCCTCGGCCTCCCCGGGGGTCTGGACGAACGGCAGCAGCAGCGTCGCGGCGCCGGCGTCCATCGCCTGCTTGACGAGCACCGGGTCGTTCCAGGCGAGGCGCACCACCGGCATCGCCGCGGTGCAGCCGATGGCGCGCAGGACGTGGGCGAGATCGCCCGGTCCCATCGGCACGTGCTCCATGTCGACGACGAGGAAGTCGAACCCGGCGTGCCCGAGCGCCTCGGCGGTGGCGGGCGCGTTCGCCATCAGCCAGGTGCCGAGCGGGCGCCCGGCGGCGAGCGCGGCGAGGAAGGGGTTGGCGGGGGTCTCCGGCATGGCGAAAGGCTCCGGTCAGAAGATGGGCGGCTCGGGCACGGGCGGCCCGGCCTCGAGGAAGTCGAAGTCGCAGCCCTCGTCGGCCTGCCGGACGTGCGCCTGGTAGAGCGCGGCATAGGACCGTCCGTAGGCCGCCGGCGCCGGCACGAACGCCGCCCGCCGGCGCTCGAGCTCGGCGTCGTCGACGCGCATGTCGAGCCGCCCGGCCTCGACGTCGAGGGCGACGACGTCGCCGGTCCGCACCAGCCCGAGCGGCCCGCCGACCGCCGCCTCGGGGGCGACGTGGAGGATGCAGGTGCCGTAGTGGGTGCCGCTCATCCGCCCGTCGCTGATCCGCACCATGTCGCGCACCCCCGCGCGCAGGAGCTTCTTCGGGATCGGCAGGTTGCCCCACTCCGGCATCCCCGGCGCCCCGACCGGCCCGGCGTTGCGCAGGACGAGGACGGTGTCCGCGGTGACGTCGAGCCCGTCGTCGTCCACCGCCCGCATCATCTCGGCGGGGTTCTCGAAGACCAGCGCCGGCCCGCTGTGGCGCAGGAGCCGCGGATCGGCCGCCGACGACTTGATGACCGCGCCCCGCGGCGCGAGGTTGCCGCGCAGCACCGCGAGCGTGCGCCCGCGCGCCAGCGGCACGACGGGATCGTCCTCGCCGCGGATGATGTCGTCGTCGTGGCACGCCGCCCCGGCGAGCGTCTCCCCGAGGGTGCGCCCGCTCACCGTCGGCCGCGACAGGTCGAGGTGGCGGGCGAGCTTGGCGAGGAGGGCGCGGAGGCCGCCGGCGAACCAGAAGTCCTCCATCAGGTGCGTGCCCGACGGCATGATGTTGGCGCAGACCGGCACCCGGCCCGCGACCTCGGCGAGATCGTCGAGGGTCAGCGCCACCCCCGCCCGCCGTGCCATGGCGATGAGGTGGATCGCCGCGTTCGTCGACCCCCCGAGCGCCATGCACGCGACCGCGCCGTTGAGAAAGCTCCCCCGGTCGAGGAGCCGCGACGGCGCGAGCCCGTCGAGCGCCATCGCGACGATGCGCTCGCCCGCCTCCGCCACCATGCGCGGATGCGCCGAGTCGATCGCGGGAATCGACGACGCCCCGGGCAGCGTCAGCCCCATCGCGTCGACGATCGAGGTCATCGTCGAGGCGGTGCCCATGGTGTTGCAGGTGCCGATCGAGCGGGTCATCGCCCCTTCGAGCTCGATCCAGTCGTCCTCGCCGATCCGCCCGGCGCGCAGGTCGTCGAAGTACTTCTTCGTGTGCGTCCCCGCGCCGGTCCGCTCGCCGCGCCAGCGCCCGTTCGCCATCGGGCCGGCCGGGCAGAAGATCACCGGCAGGTCCATCGAGAACGCGCCCATCAGCATCGCCGGCGTCGACTTGTCGCAGCCGCCGAGCAGGATCGCCGCGTCGATCGGCAGCGAGCGCAGCGTCTCCTCGACCTCGAGCGCGAGGAGGTTGCGGTAGAGCATCGTCGTCGGCTTCACCATCACCTCGCCGACCGACATCACCGGGATCTCGACCGGATAGCCGCCCGCCCGCCACACCCCGCGCCGCGCCGCCTCGGCGCGGTCGCGGAGGTGGATGTGGCAGGGGCTCATCTCGCTCCACGGGTTGAGGATGGCGATCACCGGCCGCCCGAGAAACTCCTCGCGCCGCATCCCCATCTGCTGGGTGCGCTGGCGGTGGGCGAAGCCGCGCATGTCGGCGCTCGCGTACCAGCGCTGGCTGCGGAGCCGCGCCACGGCTTGCGCGTCGAAGCGGCTCATCCCTTGATCCCGCCGGTGGTGAGGCCCGAGACCACCCGCTCCTGGAAGATGACGATGAGCACCGCGACCGGGACGATGCCGACGACGAGCGCCGCCGAGATCACCGGCCACGGGAAGGCGAACTCGCCCTGGTAGAGCATGATCCCGACCGGCAGCGTCCGCAGCATCGGGTTCGAGTTGAACGACAGCGCGAGCAGGAACTCGTCCCAGGCGTTGACGAAGGCGAGGATGCCGGCGGTGAACACCCCGGGCGCCGAGAGCGGCACCACCACCCGGAAGAGCGCCCCGATCCGCGTGCAGCCGTCGATCATCGCCGAGTTCTCGAGGTCGCGCGGGATGCCCTCGAAGAACGACACGAGGATCAGCGTGCAGACCGGCAGGCTGAGGACGATGTAGGGCAGGATCAGCGCGGGATAGCTGTTGAGGAGCCCGAGCGCGCGCATGATCTCGAAGAGCGGCACGAGCAGGGTGACGAGCGGGAAGGTCGAGACCGCGATGATCGCCGCGAGGATGAGGTCGCGGTAGCGCAGGTTCAGCCGCGCCAGCGCATAGCCGGCGAGGGCCGAGATCAAGAGCGTCAGCACCGTCGAGACCGTCGCGACGAAGAACGAGTTGAAGAGGAACATCAAGAGCGGCTGGTCGGAGAACGCCTGCCGGTAGTTGTCGAGCGTCGGGTCGGCGGGGAGCCAGGTGATCGGCACCCGCGTCAGCTCCGCCTCGGTCTTGAACGAGGTGAGGAGGATCCAGATCGCCGGAAACAGCCCGTTGACGACGAGGATCGCGGCGATCACCAGCCGGAGCGGCTTGCCGCTCAGCAAGGGGACGCGGTCGGAGGCGGTGGACATGGGGCGCTACCTCTCCGGCCGGATCATGCGCAGGTAGAACGTCGTCACGATCATCGACAGCCCGAACATGACGACCGCGAGCGCCGAGCCGTAGCCGAGGTCGAGGAACGAGACCGTGCTCTGGTGGATGTACATCGCGAGCGTCGTCGTCGCCGTGCCCGGCCCGCCGCCCGTCATCGTGTAGGGGATGTCGAAGGTCTGGAGCGCGGTGATCGTGCGGAAGATCAGCGCGACGACGATCGCGGGCTTCAGGAGCGGCAGGGTGATCTCGAAGAACTGCCGCACCCGCCCGGCGCCGTCGACGTCCGCCGCCTCGTAGAGCGAGCGCGGGATGGTCTGGAGCCCGGCGAGCAGGATGAGCGCCATGAACGACGAGGTCTTCCACACGATCGTCAGGCAGATCGCCGCGAGCGCCCACGTCGGCGAGTTGAACCAGATCACCCGCGGCAGGCCGATGCGCCCGAGCACGTCGTTGACGATGCCGTACTGCGAGTGGAAGAACCACGCGAAGATCATCCCGGCGAAGGCGAGCGGCAGCGCCCACGGGATCAGGAGCGACAGCCGCACCACCCACTTGCGCCGGAACGGCAGGTTCGCCATCAGCGCCAGCCCGAGGCCGACGAAGAGCGCCCCCGGAACGGTGACGAGGGTGATGATCACGGTGTTGAGCGTCGTCTCCCAGAACACCGGATCGTCCCAGATCAGCCGGTAGTTCTCGAAGCCCACGAACTCCGCCGGCCTCCCCGAGGTCAGGCTCAGGTCGAAGAAGCTCGTGTAGAACAGCCGCCCGACCGGATAGACGATGATGAGCAGGAGCAGGATCGCCGCCGGCGCGAGCAGGAGGACGGCGAGCACCCCCTCGCTCGGGTCGAGGAGGGCGGCGAGGCGGGTCGTGCGCCCCTCCCGGCTCCCGTGCGGATCGGGCTCGCGCGCGGCAGTCGCGGCGGTTGCGGCGCTTGCGGCGGTTCTCGACATCCCCCCGGCCCCTCAGGCGATCGCGCGCTGGGTGACGCGGTCGAAGAGCCGCAGGCGCCCGGGGTCGATGCCGACCGAGAACGCCGCGCCGGGGGCGGGGCGTACCTCGGGCGGCAGGCGGGCGGTCAGCGTCCTGTCGCCGACGTCGAGGTGGACGAGGGTGTCCGACCCGAGCGGCTCGACGACCTGCACCCGCCCGGCGAGGCCGCCGTCGCCGTCGGCCGCGACGAGGTGCTCGGGCCGGAGCCCGACGATCACCTCGCGCCCGTCGTGCCCGCCCGCGGCCAGCGCCCCGCCGAGCGGCAGCGCCCCGCCGTGGTCGAAGCGCAGCGCCCCGCCCTCGATCCGGGCGTCGAGGAAGTTCATCGCCGGGGCGCCGATGAAGCCCGCGACGAAGACGCTCTCCGGGCTGCCGTAGACCTCGTCGGGCGTGCCCACCTGCTCGATGACCCCGCCGCGCATCACCACGATGCGGTCGGCGAGGGTCATCGCCTCGACCTGGTCGTGGGTGACGTAGAGGATCGTCGTGCCGATGGCGTGGTGGAGCCGGTTGATCTCGGCCCGCACCTGGCCGCGAAGCTGGGCGTCGAGGTTCGACAGCGGCTCGTCGAAGAGAAAGACCTTCGGACGCCGCACGATCGCCCGCCCCATCGCCACCCGCTGCCGCTGCCCGCCCGAGAGCTGGGCCGGCTTGCGGTCGAGCAGCCCGTCGATGCCGAGCATCGCCGCCGCCTCGGCGACCCGCCGCTCGATCTCGGCGCGGTCGAGGCCGCGGACGCGCAGGCTGAAGGCCATGTTGTCGCGGACGCTCTTGTGGGGATAGAGCGCGTAGTCCTGGAAGACCATCGCGATGTCGCGCGCCCGCGGCGGCAGGGCGTTGACCACGGTGTCGCCGATCAGGATCTCCCCCGAGGTCACCGACTCGAGCCCCGCGAGCATCCGCAGCGTCGTCGACTTGCCGCACCCCGACGGGCCGACGAGCACGACGAACTCCGTGTCGGCGATCTCGAGGTCGATGCCCTTGACCGCCTCGACGAGGCCGTAGTGCTTGCCGAGCTTGCGAAAGCTGACCGACGCCATGCGCTCCCCCCTTCGTCCCGCGGTAACCGGGCTCGCTTGCCGGTCATTGGATAATCGTAGCGTTACGATTGTCAACCGCCAGCGAGTCCGCACCGAGTCCCGCACCGAGTCCGCAATGAGTCCGCAACGACGACGCGCCACCGGCGCGGTTGCCTTTTCCCGGGGGTTCTGGTTTCTGTTGCGGGAAACGCAACGCTACGATGGCGAGGGCAAGTTGGCGGACGGGACGGGCGGGCGGCGGCGGACGCGGCGCGGCGGCGGCACGGTGACGATGGCCGACGTCGCCCGCCGCGCCGGCGTCTCGGTGTCGACGGTGTCGCTCTACCTGCGCAAGCCCGGCGCCGTCACGCCGCGCACCGGCCGCGCCGTCGCCGCGGCGGTCGAGGATCTCGGCTACGTCACCAGCCTCGTCGCCGGCGGCCTCGCCGCCGCCTCGTCGCGGGTCGTCTCGGTGATCGTGCCCTCGGTGCGCAACGCCTTCTTCGCCGAGACCGTCGCCGCGATCCAGGAGGAGCTCAAGAAGGCGCGGCTGAACGTGCTCCTCGGCCACACCGAGTACGACCTCGCCGAGGAGGAGTCCCTCGTCCGCACCGCGCTGTCGTGGAAGTCGGCCGCGATCGTCCTCGCCGGCACCGAGCACAGCCCCGGCGCCCGCCGCCTCCTCCAGAACGCGAGCATCCCCGTCGTCGAGATCTGGGAACTCGGCGGCCGGACGATCGACAGCGCCGTCGGCTTCGACCACGCCGCGGTCGGCCGCGACGCGGCGGCGCACCTCGTCGCCCGCGGCCGCCGCCGGCTGCGCTTCCTCGGGGCGCGCCTCCACCTCGACCACCGCGCCCGGACCCGCGCCGAGAGCTTCGTCGAGGCCGCCCGCGCCGCCGGCGCCGTCGCCGAGATCGAGAGCCACCCGGGCAGCGCCACCGCCCCGGTCGGCGCGCTCCTCGTCGCCCGGGCGATGGAGGCGACCCCCGACATCGACGGCATCGCCTTCTCCAACGACCACCTCGCGATGGGCGCGCTCTTCGAGTGCCAGCGCCGCGGCATCGCCGTGCCGGAACGGCTGGCGATGATGGGCTTCGGCGACCTCGACTTCGCCCCGGTCTGCGAGCCGCCGTTGACCACGCTCCGCCCCTCGGGCGACCTCATCGGCCGCGAGACCGCCCGGATCATCGTCGAGAGCGTCGCCGGCGCCGCGCGCCGCGGCGAGGTCGTCGACACCCACCACGTCCTCGTCCAGCGCCTGAGCACCTGAAGCGAAAGCGCCCGCCGCGGCGAGCGCGCCGCGGGCCGCCGCTCAGGCGCTCCGGTAGAGCTTGGTCATCGAGAACTCGCGGTGCCCGAGCGCCTCCGCCGCGGTGTTGCGGCCGTTGGCGGTGCGCACGATCATGTCGATGAGTGCGTCGCCGGCGGCGTCGATCGTCATCTCGCGGCGGAGGATGCCCGAGACGTCGAGGTCGATGTGCTCGCCCATGGTGCGGACCGTGCGCGGGTTGGCGCTGATCTTGATGACCGGCAGGATCGGGTTGCCGACGACGTTGCCCTGGCCGGTCGGGAAGGTGTGGACGACGTAGCCGCCCGCCGCCATCAGCGTCACGCACTCGGCGGCGGCCGACGAGCTGTCCATGAAGTAGAGCCCGGGCCCGCCCGCCGGCGTCTCGGCCGGCGCGAGGATGTCGACGTAGCGGGCGCTGCGCCCGATCTTCTCGAGGTTGCCGAGCGCCTTCTCCTCGATCGTGGTGAGGCCGCCCTCGATGTTGCCCTTGGTCGGCTGGCTCTCGGAGAGGTCGTCGGTCTGGTTGGCGAAGATCACCTCGTCCTGGTAGGCCTTCCACATCGCGTACCAGCGTTCGCCGAGCTCGGGGGTGGCGGCGCGCGCCTTGCAGATGTGCTCGGCGCCGGTGATCTCGGAGGTCTCGCCGAAGCAGCCGTGGATGCCCTCGGGGAGCAGCTTGTCGTACATGTTGCCGACCGTCGGGCACGAGCCGAGCCCCGTCGTCGTGTCGCTCTCGCCGCACTTGGTCGAGACCCAGAGCTCGGAGATCGCGCATTCCTCGCGCGGGAGCTCGGTCGCGAAATGCACGAAGTCCTTCGCCGCCCGCGCGGCGTCCATGATCGTCCTGAGATCGCCGTTCTGCTCGATCGAGAACGCCGCCACCGGCTTGCCGGTCGCCGCGATGCCGTCGGCGACGCGCTGCGTCCATCCGGGCTCGATGCCGATCACCACGCAGGCGGCGACGTTGGGGTTGGCGCCGGTGCCGATGATCGTGCGGAAGTGCAGGTCGAGGTCCTCGCCGAACTGGAGCCGCCCGTAGGCGTGCGGGATGGCGAGCGTCCCCTTGATGTTGCCCGCCACCGCCTCGCAGGCGGCGTTGGAGATGTCGTCGACCGGCAGGATCAGCACGTGGTTGCGGACCCCGACCCGGCCGTTCGCGCGCCGGTAGCCGCGGAAGGTCAGGTTCGCGTACGTCGATGGCATGGCGGTCGCCTCCGTTACCAGCGCTTGGTCTTGAGGTTGTGGACGTGGACGTGCCCGCCCTTCGGCACGTCGGCGACGAACTTGCCGATGTCCTCGCCGTACTTGATCGCGGTGTCGCCGGCGGCGAGGTCCTTCAGCGCGATCTTGTGCCCGATCGGCACGTCGGCGCCGGCCTCGAGCTCGAAGCTCGAGTCGTCGTGGGTGACGACGACGAGCATCCTCGTGCCGGCCGTCAGGCCCTCGACGACGACGACCCCGACGTTGTCCTCGGGCCGGTGGACGAGAAGCTGGGGAACGGGCATCGCGCATCTCCGCTGTCAACTCTTATATCTTTTATAAGATAATTGCACTGGCGCGGTCAACCACGCCCGCGTAGTCTGGCGCGACGGCGCAGGGCGCAGGCGGACCACCATGGCGGACGACGAAAACCCGATCGGAAACAGGCCGTTGTACCTTCAGGTGCGCGAGCGCCTCGTGCTCCGCCTCGCCGACCGCCGCTGGCCGCCCGGGACGATGATCCCGAGCGAGATCGAGCTCGCCCGCGAGCTCGGCGTCAGCCAGGGCACCGTCCGCAAGGCGCTGAACGAGATGACCGCCGACAACCTCCTCGTCCGCCGCCAGGGCCGGGGCACCTTCGTCGTCGAGCCCGAGGACTCGCGCATCCTCTTCCAGTTCTTCCGCCTCGCCCCCGACGACGGCCCCCCGAGCTTCCCGCTGTCGCGCTTCCTCGCCATGCGCCCCGCCGCGGCGACCGCCGGCGAGGCGGCGGCGATCGGGCTCGGCCGCGGCGATCCGGTCTGGCGGCTGACCCGGACCCGCTCGCTCGAGGGGCGGCGCGTCCTCCACGAGACCATCACCCTCTCGCGGGCACGCTTCACCGACCTGCCGCCGGTGGAGGAGCTCCCGAACAACCTCTACCAGCTCTACTCGGCGCGCTTCGGGGTGACGATCGCCCAGGCCGAGGAACGGCTGAAGGCGGTCCCCGCCGCCGCCGAGGTCGCCGCCGCCCTCGGCTGTCCCGCCGGCGCCCCGCTCCTGCGCATCCGCCGGATCGCCCGCGACCTCGCCGGCGACCCGGTCGAGCTCCGCGTCTCGTGCTGCCTGACCGCCGACATCCACTACGGCGTCAACCTGCGCTGACCGGCCGCCGGCGCCCGGAGCGGGCCGTCCCGGCAGAGCCGGGCCGTCCGCTCCGGAGTCTCGAATTTGCGCGATGTCTTAACCACCGGACGATTCCGTCCGGCTGGACATCGCGCTATCCGACCGCGCGGATCGCGTCGAGGACCGCCTGCGGCACCTCGATCCCGTTCGCCGCCGCCCTGGCGCGCAACTCGAGCCGCCGCCGCCCGGGCAGGCGGGCGCCGGGCTGCGCCTCGATCATCCCCGCCAGCCGCGCGAAGTGGACGAGGACGCCCGGCCCGCCGATCACCGCCGGGTCGAAGGCGACGACGAGCTGCCCGGTCGCCGGCGGCGGTCCCGCGGCGTCGAGAAACGACGCCGCGTCGGCGGCGAACGTCGCCCCGGTCAGGCCGGCGGCGAGCAGCTCGACGATCATCGCGAGCACCGTCCCCTTGGCGTCGCCGGCGGGAACCATCGTGCCCTTCAGCGCCGCCGCCGGGTCGGTCGTCGGGCGCCCGTCGGCGTCGAGCGCCCAGTCCGCCGGGATCGCCGCGCCCTTCTGCGCCGCGGCGAGGATGTTGCCGCGCGCGACCTTCGACAGCGAGAGGTCGGCGACGATCGGCGGCGCGCCCGCCGCGAGCGGGCAGGCGAAGGCGACGGGGTTGGTGCCGAAGACCGCCCGCGTGCCGCCCCACGGCGCGATCGCCGCCGGGGTGTTGGCGAAGAGCAGCGCCACCAGCCCGGCGTCGGCCAGCCGCTCGACCGGATGCCCCGCCGCCCCGCAATGGTGCGACCGCCGGATCGCCGCCACCGCGACGCCGTTCGCCCGCGCCACCTCCGGCAGCCCGGCGACCGCCCGCGCGAGGGCGGGATAGGCGAAGCCGTGGCCGGCGTCGATGCGCAGCACCCCCGGCGCCGGGCGCTCGACCGTCGGCACGGCGCTCCCGTCGACCTTGCCGGCCTTCACCTGCGCGGCGTAGCTCGCCACCCGCGACAGGCCGTGCCCCTCGAGGCCGTCGGCCTCCGCCGCCACCAGCGCGTCGGCGACCGCGGCCGCGGTCTCCGCCCGCGTCCCGACGCGCACCAGCGCCCCGGCCACCAGCGCCCGCGCCGCGTCGAGCCCGATCGCCGGCATGGTCAGGCCCCCCTCAGCACGCGCGCCACGTTCGCGACCGTCACCCGCGAGACGCGCACGTTCGACTCCGCGGTGACGCCGGCGACGTGGGGCGTCAGGATCAGGTTCGGGACGCCGGCGAAGGTCGCGCGGCGGTCGGGCAGGGGCTCCTCCGCGAAGACGTCGAGCGCCGCCCCGCCGAGCGTCCCGCGCGCCAGCGCCTCCGCGACCGCCGCCTCGTCGACGATGCCGCCCCGGGCGGCGTTGACGAGGATCGCCCCGGGCCGCATCGCGGCGATCGCCGCGCCGTCGATCATGCCCCGCGTCGCCGCGGTCAGCGGCACGTGCAGCGAGACGACGTCCGAGCTCGCGAGCACCTCGGCGAGCGCCAGCGGCGCGACCTCCCCCCACGGCTGGCGCCAGGCGGCGGCGTCGGGCGCGACGTAGGGGTCGCAGGCGGCGACCTCCATGCCGAGCGCGGCACCCCGCCGGGCGGTCTCGCGGGCGATGGCGCCGAAGCCGACGAGCCCGAGGCGCTTGCCGGCGATCTCGCGGCCGACGAGCCGGGTGCGCGGCCACGCGCCCGCGGCGACCTCGGCCGTCGCGAGATAGGCGCCGCGCAGCAGCACCATCGCCGTGGCGATGACGTACTCGGCGACCGCGACGTCGTTGGCGCCGGTCGCCGGGCACACCGCGATCCCGCGGGCGCGGCAGGCGTCGAGGTCGACGTTGTCGAGGCCGACCCCGAGCCGCCCGACGACCTCGAGCCGCGCCGCCGCCGCCAAGAGCGCGCCGCGGACCTCGGTGCGGTTGCGCACGATCAGCGCCCGCGCCTCCCGCACCGCCGCCAGCAGCTCCGTCGGGCGGTCGACGAGGCCGGGGTCGTAGCGCACCTCGAAACCGGCGAGTCCGTCGCGGATGGCCGCCTCGTCCATGAACTCGGAAATCACGATCATCGCCGCCCCTCCCTCGTCCCGATGACTTGTATCAGACATCTTATACATGTCCAGCCGACTGGAACCCGCCCCGACACCCGGCTAAGCAGGGGCCGGATCGCGGGGCCGGGGAGGGGTGAGGCGAGATGTCCGGTATGGTGATCGTCGGTGCCGGCGAATGCGGAACCCGCGCCGCGCTCGCCCTGCGCGAGGCGGGCTACGACGGCCCCGTCACCCTTCTCGGCGCCGAGCCCCATCCCCCCTACGAGCGGCCGCCGCTCTCCAAGGACGCCCTCGCCGGCGAGGCGGCGCCGCGGCCGATCGTCGGCTCGGACGGCCTCGCCGCCGCCGGCATCGACTTCCGCCCCGGCGCCAGCGCCGCGGCGATCGACCGCGCCCGCCGGGTCGTCACCCTCGGCGACGGCGGCGAGATCCGCTACCGTCGGCTCCTCGTCGCCACCGGCGCGCGGCCGCGGACGCTGGCGCTCCCCGGGAGCGACGGGGCGCGCGTCGCCGTCCTGCGCACCCTCGACGACGCGGAGCGGATCCGCGCCGCGCTCGGCCCCGGCCGGCGGCTCGCGGTGATCGGCGGCGGCTTCATCGGCCTCGAGATCGCCGCCGCCGCCCGCCGGCGCGGGGCCGCGGCGGTGGTGATCGAGGCGCTGCCCCGGCTCCTCACCCGCGGCGTCCCGGAGGCGGTCGCCGCGGTGCTCGAGGCCCGCCACCGCGCCGAGGGCGTCGCCTTCCGCTTCGGGGCGCAGGTCGCGGCGCTCTCCGCCGCGGGCGTGGCCCTCGGCGACGGGGAGGAGATCGCGGCCGACCTCGTCGTCGTCGGCGTCGGCGCGGTGCCCGACACCGCCCTCGCCGCCGCCTGCGGCCTCGCGATCGACAACGGCGTCGCCGTCGACGCGACGCTCGCCACCTCCGACCCCGACGTCTTCGCCGCCGGCGACTGCTGCGCGGCGCTGCACCCGCTCTATGGCCGCCGGATCCGCGTCGAGAGCTGGCGCAGCGCCCAGGAGCAGGGCGCGCTCGCGGCGCGCAACCTGCTCGGCGCCGCCGAGCCGCTCGCCGCCGTGCCGTGGTTCTGGTCGGACCAGTACGAGCTGACGTTGCAGGTCGCGGGCCTCGCCGACGGCGCCGCCACCCACGTCCGCCGCGACCTGAAGGACGGCGCCTTCGTGCTCTTCCACCTCGACCCCGAGGGCCGCCTCCTCGCCGCCTCGGGCATCGGCCCCGGCAACGCCGTGGCCAGGGACGTGCGCCTCGCCGAGATGCTGGTCGCCCGCCGCGCCCGGCCCGACCCCGGCGCCCTCGCCGATCCCGGGACGAACCTCAAGCGCCTGCTCTGAGCGACCGACGCGGGGCCGGAGGGACCTCTGCGGCAGGGGCGAGATCCGCCCGGAGGTCGTTCGTCTCGCGCGCGAGACGATGGTCAAGCCTTTGATATTGCTCAATTACACTTCGCGCGTTAACCCTCTGGAAAGGTGCGAGACGGCCGCTCGGCCGGCGGGTGCGGCCGGGTTCGCTACCTGTCCTCGACGATGCGGAGATAGGCGGCGGTGACGAGCAGGACGATGGCGCCGAACAGCATCCGCCGGAAGCCCTCGGGCATCTGCAGGAGGGTGAGCAGCGTCGTCAGCACCGTCAGGATCAGCGCCCCGAGGATCGTCCCCGAATAGCCGCCGCGGCCGCCGAAGATCGAGGTGCCGCCGATCACCGCCGCCGCGACCGAGGGCAGGAGCAGCGGCTCGGCGAGCGACAGCGACGGCGCCTTGATCAGCCCGACGTAGAGCAGCCCGGTCAGCGCCGCGAGGAGCGCGCAGCCGACGTAGAGCGCGAGGATCACCTGCCAGTAGAGCACCCCGGCGATCCGCGTCGCGCGCTCGTTGTCGCCGACGGCGTAGAGCAGGCGCCCGAAGCCGGTGCGCCGCAGGGTGAAGACGAGGAACGCCGCCACCGGGAGAAAGACGAGCAGCGCGTTCGGAATGCCCCACGTCAGCCCGGTGCCGAGCCACGACAGCGCCGCCGGCACCTTGGTCCCGGTGGCGATGACGCTGCGCTGGTAGACCTGGAGGCAGCCGGCGCCGATCAGGCTCGTCCCGAGGGTCATGATCAGCGGATGGACCCGGAAGACCCCGACGCCGATGCCGTTGACGAGCCCGATGAGCAGCGCCGGCAGGAAGGCGAGCAGATACGCCGCCGCCGGGTCGGGCTGGGTCGAGACGATGAACGCCGCCATCGTCGCGACCGTCGCCGCCGACAGGTCGATGCCGCCGGTCAGCATAGCGAGGGTCTGGCACCCGGCGAGCATGGCGAGCGGGATGGCGAACTTCACGGTGTTGGCGATCCAGCGCTCGTTGACGATGCCGGGCCGCAGGATCTGCAGCACCACGACGAGGAGGACGAGGAGCAGGACGAGCGGCACCAGCGGGTAGTCGCCGAGGAAGCGCTTGATCCGCCGCCCGGGGGAGGGCGCGGCCGAGGGCGAGGGCGAGGGCGGGACGGTGGTCATGGCACGCGGCTCCGCATGGCGACGAAGGCGCCGAACATGACGACGACGACCATGATCGCCCCCTCGATGATCGAGGTGACGTTGGGGTCGAGGGCGAGGAGCGTCAGGTCGGTGCGGACGAGGCGCAGGATGAAGACGGCGATGATCGGCCCGAGGAGCCCGCCCTTGCCGCCGCCGAGGACGACGCCGCCGAGGACGACCGCGGCGACGCTGGCGAGGAGGTAGGGCCCGGGGATCGGCGCGCCGATGCCGGTCGAGGCGGTCAGCGCGAGGCCCCCCATCGCCGCGAAGAGCCCGGCGATGGCGTAGGCCGCGACCTTCGTCCGCGCCACCGGCACGCCGCTGCGGAACGCGGCGAGCTCGCTCGACCCGATGGCGTAGATCGAGAGCCCGAGCCGCGAGCGGCGCAGCGGCAGCCACACCGCGGCGACCGCGACGGCGAGGACGACGAGCGCCTTCGGCAGCCACGGATGCCCGGCGGTGCCGGCGATCAGCGCCTTCAGCCAGCCCGCCGCCGCCCCGCCCGGCGACGGCAGCACGAGAAGCGCCGCCCCCTGGTAGACGAAGAGCATGGCGAGCGTCACCACGATGTCGGGCACCCGGGTGACGACGATGAGCAGCCCGTTCAGCGCCCCGATGGCGAGGCCCATGACGAGGACGAGGACGACGACGACGACCGCCCCTTCCTCGCTCGTGCCGTTCATCGCCCGCGCCGCGGTGACGCTCGTCAGCGCCATCATCGCCGCGACCGAGAGGTCGATGCCGCCGGCGATGACGACGACCGCCTGGGCGGCGACGGCGAAGGCGTAGGGCAGCACCGCCCGCGCCAGCGAGCCGAAGTCGCCGCCGCCGTAGCCGGGCTGGATGCCGCGGGTGATCGCGAGAAGGGCGAGGAACAGCGCGAAGAGGCCGACGATCCAGCCGTCGCGGCGCAGGCGGCGCATCATCGCCCCGCCCTCATCGCCCCGCCTCTCATCGCGCCGCCTCGCCACCGGGCGCGCGCGGCAGGCCGTAGGCGGCGCGGGTCAGGGTCTCCTCGTCGGCGAGGGCGGCGGGGAAGGCGTCCGACACCCGGCCGGCGAAGATGACGACGACGCGGTCGCAGACCTGCGGCACCTCCTCGAGGTCGGAGGTGTAGTAGAGCACCGACTTCCCCTGGGCCGCGAGGTCGCGGAGCAGGCGGTAGATCTCCTGCTTGGTGCGCACGTCGATGCCGCGGGTCGGGTCGTGGCAGAGCAGCGTGCGGGCGTCGGCGGCGATCCAGCGGGCGATCGTCACCTTCTGCTGGTTGCCGCCGGAGAGGCGCTGGACCTCCGACTGCGCCCGGGTGTCGATCTGGAGCCGGTCGATCGCGGCGGTGACGGCGGCGCCCTCGCGGCGGCGGTCGATCGCCCCCCACGCGCGCGGGCGGGCGCTGAAGGGGAGCGCGATGTTCTCGCGCACCGAGCGCTGCATGAGCAGGCCCTCGGCCCGGTCGCCGGGGACGAGCGCGATCCCCTCGCGGAGCGCGTCGGCGGGATGGGCGAAGGCGACCGGCCGGCCGGCGACCTCGATCGTGCCGGCGCGCGGCCGGGTGCCGCCCGAGAGCGCGGCGAAGAGCTCGTCCTGGCCCTGGCCCTCGAGGGCGACGACGCCGACGACCTCGCCGTCGCGAACCTCGAGGCTGACGTCCTCGAGCCGGGTGCCGACGCCGAGGCCGCGGGCGGCGAGGCGCGGCGGCCCCTCGGCGGCGGTATCGG
>CAZEGY010000017.1:0-18837 GCA_964511815.1 uncultured Rhodovulum sp. | reverse complement strand
ACAGGAATGGAGGGCCAATGAACATGATCCACAAGAACTGGCAGGAGCTGATCCGGCCGACCGCCCTCGAGGTCAAGGTCGGTGCCGACGCCTCCCGCCAGGCGACCGCCGTGGCCGAGCCGCTCGAGCGCGGCTTCGGCCTCACCCTCGGCAACGCGCTGCGCCGGGTGCTGCTCTCCTCGCTCCAGGGCGCGGCGATCACCTCCGTGCAGATCGACGGCGTGCTCCACGAGTTCTCCTCGATCCCCGGCGTCCGCGAGGACGTGACCGACGTCGTGCTGAACCTCAAGGGCGTCTCGGTGAAGATGGAGGTCGAGGGGCCGAAGCGGATCGAGATCCGCGCCACCGGTCCCGGCGTCGTCACCGCCGGCGACATCCAGGTGACGAACGGCATCGAGATCCTCAACCGCGACCACGTGATCTGCCACCTCGACGACGGCGCCTCGCTCTACATGGAGCTGACCGTCGAGCAGGGGAAGGGCTACGTCCAGGCCGACAAGAACCGGCCCGAGGACGCCCCGATCGGGCTCATCACCGTCGACGCGCTGTTCTCGCCGATCAAGAAGGTCTCCTACAAGGTCGAGCCGACCCGCGAGGGCCAGGTCCTCGACTACGACAAGCTGACCCTCCAGCTCGAGACCGACGGCTCGGTCAAGCCCGAGGACGCGATCGCCTACGCGGCCCGCATCCTCCAGGACCAGCTTTCGGTGTTCGTCAACTTCGAGGAGCCCTCCGCCGGTGTCCGCACCGACGAGCAGGACGACCTCGAGTTCAACCCGCTGCTCCTGAAGAAGGTCGACGAGCTCGAGCTCAGCGTTCGCTCGGCGAACTGCCTGAAGAACGACAACATCGTCTACATCGGCGACCTGATCCAGAAGACCGAGGCGGAGATGCTGCGCACCCCGAACTTCGGCCGCAAGTCGCTGAACGAGATCAAGGAGGTGCTGACCGGCATGGGCCTGCATCTCGGGATGGAGATCGTCGACTGGCCGCCGGAGAACATCGAGGATCTGGCCAAGAAGTACGAGGACCAGTTCTGATCCTCTCGGGGCGCGCCTTCGGGCGCCCCCCGCACCCCGGGCAAATCCGCCCCAAGGAGCGTGGTCCGCACCGCATGGGCCACCGGACAAAGCAAAACGAGACGTTAGGAGACTGAAATGCGTCACGGCCACGGCTACCGCAAGCTCAACCGCACCCACGAGCACCGCAAGGCGATGTTCGCCAACATGGTGTCGTCGCTGATCGAGCACGAGCAGATCAAGACGACGCTGCCGAAGGCGAAGGAGCTCAAGCGGATCGCCGACAAGATCATCACCCTCGGCAAGCGCGGCGACCTCAACTCGCGCCGCATCGCGACCTCCGAGCTGCGCCAGGACGCGGCGGTGAAGAAGCTCTTCGACACCCTCGCCCCGCGCTACAAGGAGCGCAACGGCGGCTACACCCGCGTCCTCAAGGCCGGCTTCCGCTACGGCGACGCCGCGCCGATGGCGATCGTCGAGCTCGTCGACCGCGATACCTCAGCCAAGGGCGCCGCCGACAAGGCCCGCGTCGCCGCCGAGGAAGCCGCCGCGGCCGAGTGACCGGGCGTCTCCCGACGCCGATCCCTTCCGACAACGAACGCGCGCCCCGCGGACACCGGTCCGCGGGGCGCGCGTTGGCGACCGGCCGGCGGCGCGTCAGATCACGACGACCTGGGTGCCGATCTTCGCGCGGTCGTAGATCTCGACGATATGCTCGTTGTGGAGGCCGATGCAGCCCGAGGACGACTGGCGGCCGATCTTGCGGATGTCGTTGGTGCCGTGGATCAGGTAGTACTGCCAGCCGAGGTTCAGCGCCCGGACCCCGAGCGGGTTGTCGGGGCCGGGGCCGACGTAGGTGGGCAGGGCGGGGTTGCGCGCGAGCATCGACGGCGTCGGCCGCCACTCGGGGGCGGGGCGCTTCAGCACGATCTCGGTGCGGCCGGTGCGGGTCATCTCGTCGGAGAGCGGCACCGAGGTCGGATAGATGCGGTAGAACCCGTCCTCGTCCCAGAAGTGCAGCACCCGGTCGTCGACGATCGCGAGGATCGCGCCGTTCCGGTTGGTGGGGAAATGATCGCGCCAGTCCCGCGTCCTCAACCCGGAGATGCGCCGCTGCGCCGTCATGCCCGTGGCCGCGACTTCCTCGCTCGCCAGCGCCGGTCCGGCCGCCGCCAGGAGCCCCGCGCCAACCGCCAGGCGTGCGAGTGCCCGCCGGCTGATCCGCTCGTCCATGCCTCTGTCCTCGTTCTCGTTGGAATTGTTCGACAATCCGAGCTTGTCCCGCGCCGACCCCCGGCTGGTCAACACAAATCGCCGTGCGCCGCGATTAACCTTCGCCAACGCCCGGTTAACGCCGGGACGGTTCCTGAGCGATTCCAACGGCTTAGGTAGCGTCTCGCGCGCGAGACGCCCCCCTTGCGCGCGCGCTTTCCGCCTCAGTCGGCGCCGAGGATCTCCGGCGCGATCGCCTCGGGCGGACCCGCCACGAGCAGGAGCTCGGCGCCGCTCGGCCCGGTGCGGGCGAAATGCTGCGGATCGTCGACCCCGAACACCACCAGGCTGCCGGCCGGCACCGTCTCGAGCTTGCCGGTGTCGAAGTCGTCGCCCAGCCCGAGCTCGATCTCTCCGGAGATCACCGTGACGAGCGCCACCTTCCCGGCCGGGTGCGGGTGCGGCGGAACCTCGGTGTTGGCCGGGATCGACACGCGAACCGCGATCACCGCGTCGTCGTGGCGCAACAGCGCCCGGTGGGCCATCTCCCCCTCGCCGGCCCCGCCCGGAAGCGCGGCGAAGGCCTCCGGCGAAAGCCAGCGCAGATCCTCGGCAGCGGCCGGGGCGGCAAGCGCCGCGGCGAGCGCCGCCGCGGCCACGAAATGCAGGCACGGGAATGACATGAGCGAGCTCCATCACGGAGTGACGCGCGCCGCTACCGGCGCGTGGATCTGGCTGGGGGGGGCTGCTCGCTGGAACACGGCAAGGCTAGGAAGGCGCCACCTGCAAGTCAACCACTCGGATACCACAATCATCGCCCGTGAAATCATGGCGCGTGCCGATCGTCCGCCGCCGTCGCCCAGCCCCTTTTGCTCGCTCCGCCGTGCGCCTAGGTTGGCGGCATGGCTGATCTCTTCGACCTCGACTCGCCCGAGCCGGGACCCGCCGCCAGCGCGGGGCCGCGGCAGATCCAGCCCCTCGCCGACCGCTTGCGCCCGTCGCGCATCGAGGAGGTGGTCGGCCAGGACCACGTCCTCGGTCCCGGGGGGCCGCTCGGCCGGATGCTCGCCGACGGCAACCTCGGCTCCATCGTCTTCTGGGGCCCGCCCGGTGTCGGCAAGACGACCATCGCCCGCCTGCTCGCCGACGCCACCGACCTCGCCTTCGTGCAGATCAGCGCCATCTTCACCGGCGTCGCCGACCTCAAGAAGATCTTCGAGACGGCCCGCCTCCGCCGCCAGAACGGCCGGGGGACGCTGCTCTTCGTCGACGAGATCCACCGCTTCAACAAGGCCCAGCAGGACGCCTTCCTGCCGCTGATGGAGGACGGCACCATCGTCCTCGTCGGCGCGACGACGGAGAACCCGTCGTTCGAGCTCAACGCCGCCCTGCTCTCGCGCTCGCGGGTGCTGACCCTGCGGCGGCTCGACGCCGGCGCGCTCGCCAAGCTCGTCGCGCGGGCGGAGGCCGAGTTCGGTCACCCGCTGCCGCTGACCCCCGAGGCGCGGGACGAGCTCCTGTCGATGGCCGACGGCGACGGGCGCGCGCTCCTCAACCTCATCGAGCAGGTCGCGGGCGCCGACGCGCCCCTCGACCGCGCGGCGCTCAGCCAGCGCCTGACCCGGCGGGCGGCGCTCTTCGACAAGTCGGGGGACGGCCACTACAACCTGATCTCGGCGCTCCACAAGTCGGTGCGCGGCTCCGACCCCGACGCGGCGCTCTACTGGCTCGCCCGGATGCTCAAGGGCGGCGAGGACCCGCGCTTCCTCGCGCGGCGGATCACCCGCATGGCGGTCGAGGACATCGGCCTCGCCGACCCGATGGCGCAGCGGCTCTGCCTCGACGCCTGGGCGACCTACGAGCGGCTCGGCTCGCCCGAGGGCGAACTCGCGCTCGCCGAGGCGGTGATCTACCTCGCGATCGCGCCCAAGTCGAACTCGGCCTACACCGCCTACAAGGCGGCGATGGCGGCGGCGGAGCGGACGGGATCGCTGACGCCCCCCAAGCACATCCTCAACGCCCCGACGCGGTGGATGAAGTCCGAGGGCTTCGGCGCCGGCTACGTCTACGACCACGACACCGAGCGCGGCGTCTCGGGGCAGGACTACTTCCCCGAGGGAATGGAACGGGAACGATTCTATCGCCCCGGAGGGCGCGGCTACGAGGCGGATCTGAAGGATCGTCTCCTGTCAATTGCGAAGGCTCGCGCTAGCGCGAACGAGGACGAGTCTGGTTAAGACCCGCGATGCGATCAGCCAGTCACGGCGATACGCGCGGGTGGAGTGGATGCGATTCTGAACGACGGAACCACCGGGGGGGAGCGTGACCTCGTCCAGCTCGTCTACGTGAGCGATGCCGCTGCCGAGATGACGCCGGCCGAGCTCGACCGGCTCGCCGAGAGCGCCCGCGAGCGCAGCGCCCGCGGGCGGATCACCGGCCTGCTGCTGCGCCACGGGCGGCACTACTACGCGGTGATCGAGGGGCCGCGGCGCCGGGTCTTCCAGCGGATCGAGGAGATCATCGCCGAGCAAGGCAATCGCGGCCTCCGCATCCTGCGCGAGGAGCCGATCGCGGCCCGGCGATTCGCCAACTGGAGCTATGGCGTCGTCCCGGTGGGGGGGCGCGACAGCGGCGGGCCGAGCGAGTTCCTCTGGCGCTACTGCGGCTTGCAACGTGGCTAGTCCGCCACCCCGTGCCCCGTCGTGCTCGCGCCACGATATGGGCGTTGACTCGTGAGTTTCGGGATGCAATCGATTTCGGAAGGTCCGATCCGGGGATGTGATGCGCGATACCGATGACGCACGGGAACTGCTGGAATTCTCGTTCGAGTCCGTCGCGACTCCGGTGCCGCCGGCTGCGCTGTGGCGGCTGGCGCGGCGCGCGGCCGTCTTCAACCGGATGATGGGGGTGACCGGCCGCCTCCGCCTCGACGGCGGCCGCTTCGTCCAGACGATCGAGGGACGTGCCGCGATCGTGCTGCCGCTCGCCGGCCTCATTCTCGCCGACGAGCGCCACGAGGCGATCCGGGTCACCGCGTTCGGGGCGATCGCGGCGCGGCGGTTCGACGACTGGCAGGACGCCGGGCTCGGCGCCGACGACGGCACGCCGGTGACCGGGAACCTCGTCTTCCTCGCGCCGCGTCTCGAGATGCGGCGGACGTCCGCCCCTGCCACGGTCGTCGGGGCCGGCACGGCCTGCCGGCTCCTGCCGCTTTCCGACGCTTGACAATCGGCGCCGCCCGGGGCCTCTGAGGCCGCATGGGCGAGGTCGGCGGGCAGACGGACGGGGCGAAGGCGGCGCGCGGCGCCCGCCAGGTCACGGTCGCCCCCGACGATGCCGGGCAGCGCCTCGACCGCTGGCTGCGCCGGCTCCATCCCCACGTCAACCAGGGACGCATCGAGCGGATGTGCCGCAAGGGCGAGATCCGCGTCGACGGCGCCCGGGCGAAGGCGTCGACGCGCCTCGAGGCCGGGCAGTCGGTGCGGGTGCCGCCGTTGCCCGAGGACGACGCGGCCCCGGCGCGCGCGGAACGCCCGGCGGCAGCGGCGGTCTCCGAGGCCGACGCGGCGATGATCCGCGCCGCCGTGCTCTGGCGCGACGACGACGTCATCGCGCTCGACAAGCCGCCCGGGCTCGCGGTGCAGGGCGGCTCGGGACAGCACCGCCACGTCGACGGTCTCGCCGAGGCGCTGCGCTTCGGGCGGGACGAGAAGCCGCGGCTCGTCCACCGCCTCGACCGCGACACCTCGGGGGTGCTGCTGCTCGCGCGGAACGCGCGGGCGGCGGCGGCGCTCGCCAGGGCGTTCCAGGCGCGGACGACGCGCAAGGTCTACTGGGCGGCCGTCGCCGGCGTGCCGTCGCCGCGGGCGGGGACGGTGCGCACCGGCCTCGTCAAGGCGCCGGGCCACGGGGCCGGGGGCGAGGGCGAGAAGATGGCGGTCGTCCCCTTCGACCGGGTGGCCGGGACCGAGGGCGCCAAGCGCGCGACGACGGACTTCGCGACGATCGACGCCGCGGGCAACCGCACGGCGTGGGTGGCGCTCGCGCCGATCACCGGGCGCACGCACCAGCTCCGCGCCCACATGGCCGCGATCGGCACGCCGATCGTCGGCGACGGCAAGTACGGGGGCAGCGGCCAGGAGAACCTCGGCAGCGGCTGGGGGGCGCAGCTCGGCGGCGAGGTCAGCCGCAAGCTCCACCTCCACGCCCGCTCGATCGACATCCCCCATCCGGTGACCGGCCGGCGGCTCCGCATCGTCGCGCCGCTGCCCGAGCACATGGCGCGGACGTGGGCGCTCTTCGGCTGGCGGCCGGAGGACGCGCCGGACGATCCGTTCGTGGAGGAGTCATGAGGAGCGCGCCATGAGGAGCGCACGATGACCGCGGCGGCGTGGCTGCTCGCCCTGCCGGTCAGGGGCTACCGGCTCGTGTTCTCGCCGTGGGTCGGGCACGGCTGCCGCTTCCAGCCGACCTGCTCGGCCTATGCGCTCGAGGCGCTCGAGCGGCACGGGGCGCTGCGCGGCGGCTGGCTCGCGGCGCGGCGCGTCCTGCGCTGCCACCCGTGGGGCGGATCGGGCATCGACAACGTGCCGCCGTCGGACGCGGATCACGGCTTGCGGGCGGTGAAGAGGAAGTAGCCGACCGAGCCGAAGAGGCGGCCCTGCGCGTGCAGCGCGTCGATGCCGGCGCGCCAGGCGGCGGCCTCGGCGGCGGAGAGCGCGCCGGCGGCGGCGGCATGGGCGCCGACACCGGCGAAATAGGTGGCGCCGAGATCCCGGGGGAAGACCGCGACGCGGGTCGCCCGGGCGATGTCGGCGAGGCCGAGGTCGGCGAGGCAGGCGAGGAGCGCGCCGGGAAGCCAGCTCTCGACCACGCCCGTGTCGGCCTCGTGGGCGAGGGCGCGGCGCACCGCCGGGCGGTCGGGCAGGTTGACCGTCGTCGTCGAGAAGTCGGGCTCGATGAAGGCGAGGCCGGCGCCGGGCTTCGCGACCCGCACCATCTCGCGTACCGCCGTCCGCCAGTCGGCGAGGTAGATCAGCAGCCGTTCCGCCCGGACGCCGTCGAAGCGCGCGTCGGGCCACGGCAGGGCGGCGGCGTCGCCGGTGCGGAAGTCGATCGCGAGGCCGGCGCTCGCGGCGCGGGCGGTGGCATCGGCGATGAAGTCGGCGCTCTTGTCGAGCGCCGAGACCTCGAGCCCGAGCCGTGCCAGCCGCAGGCTCTCGAGCCCGAAGCCGCAGCCGACATCGAGGACGCTCCGGCCGGGGGTGAAGCCGCCGCGCGCACGGGCGAGCGCCCGCAGCTCCTGCATCTCGGGGATGGCGTCGAAGGCCTCGAGCGCCGCGACATAGCTCGCGACGTGGGCGGACCCGTCCATGTCGACGAAGGTCTTGAGCGAGAGGTCGTCCATGCCCGGGCCTCCTGCGGCGGGCGGCCGGACCCTCGCGCCACCTTCGCGCTTGACGCCCCCCGGGCGGGACCGTAGCGCGGAGCGCGCACCCGTGGAAGGAGCAGGAGCGCCGATGCCCGATCCGATCCCGCCGATCCCGCCGATCCCGCCGGCCTGGGCCGCGGCGCTCGCCCCCGTCGCGACGGAGGTCGCCGAGGTCTCGGCGCGGGCCGCGGCCGCCCGCCGCGCCGGCCGGCCGATCGCGCCGGCGGCCGCCGACGTCTTTCGCGCCCTGGCGCTGACCCCGCCCGAGGCGGTCCGGGTCGTGCTCCTCGGGCAGGACCCGTACCCGACGCCGGGCCACGCCGACGGGCTCTGCTTCTCGGTGCGGCCCGGGGTCGCGCCGCCGCGCTCGCTCCGCAACGTCTTCCGCGAGCTCGAGGACGACCTCGGGGTGCCGCCGCCGGCCTCGGGCAGCCTCGAGCCGTGGGCGCGGCAGGGCGTCCTCCTGCTCAACGCCTGCCTGACCGTCGAGGAGGGGACTGCGGGCGCCCACGCCGGCTGGGGCTGGGAGCGGGTCACCGACGCGATCGTCGACGCGGTCGCGGCGCGACCCGACCCCGTCGTCTTCCTGCTCTGGGGCCGCCACGCGCAGGCCAAGGCGCGGCGCATCGGCCCGCCGCACGTCGTCCTCGCCGCGGCCCATCCCTCGCCGCTCTCGGCGCGGACGGGCTTCTTCGGCTCGAAGCCGTTCTCGCGCGCCAACGCCGCCCTCGCGGCGGCGGGGCGGGGGACGATCGACTGGCGCCTTCCGGCCGATGCGAAGCGCGTCCCGCGCGCTTCCGCCGCGGCTCGGGCGGATTTGACGTGCATTTCGCCGCGGATCGGTGAAACTCGCCCCCGGCGCGGGCGCGCGGGCGAAGATTCTGGGCCGCGCGCGGATGGGGAAGGAAGAACGTGAAGGATTCGAGGTGATCGCGGCCGCGGGCCGCGCCGTCCTCGTCGCGGCGATCGCGGCGCTGGCGCTTCCGGCGGCGGCGGACGACTTCCGCCTGCTCCGCATCGACGGGATGAACCTCCGCTGGGACGGCACCGTCCTCGGGCGGGGCGCGACGGTGAGCTGGGGGTTCGCCACCGCGCCGGCGCGCTTTCCCGCCGCCGCCAACTGCCGGACGATGGTGCCGATCGACGCGCTCGCCGCGGCGTGGAAGCGGGACCCCGCCCGGCTCCGGATGGCGACGCGGACGGCGTTCGCCATGTGGAGCCGGGCCGCCGATCTCCACTTTCGCGAGGCCGCCCGGGGCGAGACCCCCGACATCCTGATCGGTGCGCAGGGCGCGCCCGAGGGCGTCGCCTTCGCCAACGTCTGGCACGGGCCGGGCGCGAACGGCGTCGCGCCGCTCACCCGCGCGTCGGTGTGCCTCAATCCCGAGGTCGCCTGGACGACGGACGACGGCCCGCGGCCGCCGCACACCTACGACTTCGTGACGGTGCTCGCGCACGAGATCGGCCACGCGATCGGCCTCGACCATCCCGGCGCCCACGGGGCGCTGATGGCCTACTCCGAGCAGGGTCCGCTCGATGCGCTGATGCCCGGCGACGTCGCGGGCGTGGTCGTCCTCTACGGGCCACCCGGCAAGCCGGGCGCGTCGGCGACGAAATAGGTCCGTTTTCGGCGCGCGGGCCGGGGAGCCGGGACGCGGCCGGCGGCGGCTCGGGGAAAGCAAGGACGGGCGGTCTCCCGAACCCCCGGTCGCAGGGACGCCGTTCGCCCGATGGCGGCGCCCGGGGGCCACGGCGGGGTTTTCGTTCCGCCCGGGGCCGTGTATGAGCGCGTGATTCCGGAACGAGGCTGCAGATGAATCAGATTGTCGAGAAGGCGCTGCGCGGCATGGCGCTGCTCAAGGTGTCGAACGTCCGGCACTGGACCGACCGCACCTTCTCCTTCAACTGCGAACGGCCGCAGGGCTTCCGCTTCCGCTCCGGCGAGTTCGCGATGATCGGGCTCATCGTCGACGGCAAGCCGCTGCTGCGGGCCTACTCGATCGCCTCGCCCGCCTGGGACGACGAGCTCGAGTTCTACTCGATCAAGGTCGAGGACGGCCCGCTCACCTCGCGCCTCCAGCACCTGAAGGAGGGCGACGAGATCGTCATGCGCCCGAAGCCGGTGGGCACGCTCGTCCACGACGCGCTGACCCCCGGCAAGCGGCTCTTCCTGTTCTCGACCGGCACCGGCATCGCGCCCTTCGCCTCGATCATCCGCGAGCCCGACACCTACGACAAGTTCGACCGGGTCGTCCTCACCCACACCTGCCGCGAGGCGAAGGAGCTCGACTACGGCCACGACCTCGTGGCCCGCATCCGCGCCGACGAGACGCTCGACGAGATGGTCGGCGACAAGCTCGTCCACATCGCGACGACCACCCGCGAGGAGAGCCCGGCGATGGGCCGGATGACCGACTGGATCCGCGACGGCCGCCTCGCCCGCGAGACCGGCGCGCCCCTCGACCCGGCGACCGACCGGGTGATGATCTGCGGGTCGATGGCGATGCTCCACGACCACAAGGCGATCTGCGAGGAGCTCGGCTTCGTCGAGGGCTCGAACTCCGAGCCCGGCCAGTTCGTCATCGAGAAGGCCTTCGTCGACTGATCGGAGGCGCGCGCCCCGCCCCTTCTTCTTGGCCCAAATACTCCCGCCGGAGGCTCCCGCAGCGACCGCCCGCGCGCGCTCCGGCGGGAGCGCCCGAGGCTCACCGCGCCGTCACGATATAGCGGTTGTAGCGCTTCTCCAGCACCGCGAAGATCCGGGTGATGACCAGCGTCAGCAGGTAGTAGATCACCCCGGCGATGGTGAAGACCTGGATCGGCTGGTAGGTGTTCGACGAGATGAACTGGGCCTGGCCCATCAGCTCCATGAGGGTGATCGTCGAGGCGAGGGCGGTGCCCTTGAGCAGGATGATGACCTCGTTCGAGTAGGCCGGCAGCACGATCGAGAAGGCGCGCGGCAGGATCACCAGCCGGTAGGCGGTGACGCGCGACATGCCGCAGGCCCGCGCCGCCTCGACCTCGCCCCTCGGCACCGCGAGGATGCCGCCGCGCACGATCTCGGCGGAATAGGCGGCGGTGTTGAGGACGAGGGTGAGCAGGGCGCAGACGTAGGCTTCGCGGAGGAACGGCCAGAGGAAGGACGAGCGGACGATGTCGAACTGCCCGAGGCCGAAGTAGATCAGGAAGAACTGCACGAGGAGGGGGGTGCCGCGGAAGAACAGCGAATAGGCGGCCGCCGTCCCGCTGACGAGGCGGTTCGAGGAGAGCCGGGCGAGCGCCACCGGCACCGCGAGGGCGAAGCCGAGGACGGCGGCGATCGCCACGAGCTGCGCCGTCAGCCACGTCCCCGCCAGCAGGTCGCGCCAGTTGTCGGTGAGGATGGCCCAGAGCGCCTGCATCGCCTCAGCCCCCCGGCACGCCGCGGCGGGCGCGGCGCTCGAGCCAGGCGATGACCGCCATCGACACGAGGGTGATGACGAGGAACATCAGCGAGGCGACGAAGTAGAAGGTGAAGGGCTCGCGCGTGGCCTGCGCGGCCTGGTTCGACTTGCGCATGAGGTCGTCGAGCCCGACGATCGAGACGAGCGCGGTGTCCTTGACCGCCCCCTGCCAGAGGTTGCCGAGGCCGGGGATCGCCACCTTCCAGATCTGCGGCAGCTGGATCAGCCGGAAGCACTGCCACGCCGAGAAGCCGTAGGCGCGGCCGGCCTCGATCTGGCCCTTCGGCACCGACTGGAAGGCGGCGCGGAAGGTCTCC
Organism: uncultured Rhodovulum sp.; assembly: GCA_964511815.1. Taxonomy (GTDB): domain Bacteria; phylum Pseudomonadota; class Alphaproteobacteria; order Rhodobacterales; family Rhodobacteraceae; genus Amaricoccus. Next base: position 7,415 of record CAZEGY010000017.1, on the reverse strand, counting down.
GAGGCATAGGCGCCGAAGACGACCGAGAGGGCGATGAGGCCGGCGGCGAAGGGACCGATCTCGATGCCGAGCGGCCCGAGCGCCTGGGCGCCGCCGAAGTAGATGACGAGGAGGATCAGGAACTCGGGGATGCCGCGGAGGAAGTTCGTCACCGCGTAGACCGGCCGCGACAGCCAGGCGTGGGACGAGAGCTTGGCGAGGGCGAGCAGCATCCCGAGCGCGAGCCCGACGACGAGCGTCGAGACCGCGAGCAGGAGCGTCATCCGCAGGCCCTGCAGGAGCAGCGGCAGGTAGGTGGTGACGTTCTCCATCGCCGCGCCCCCGCCCGCGCCTTACTGCGGCGGCAGGATGCTGACCGGGATGTACTTGTCGTTGATGGTCTCGTACTCGCCCGAGGCGATGATCGCCTTCAGCGCGTCGTCGAACTTCTGCTTCAGCGCGTCGTCGCCCTGGCGGATGCCGATGCCGGCGCCGGTGCCGAGGATCGCGGGGTCCTCGACGGGCTCGCCGATCATCGCGAAGTCGGCGCCGTCGGAGGTGGCGAGGAAGTCCTGGAGCACGACCGAGTCGGCGAAGACGACGTCGACCCGGCCGCTGCCGAGGTCGAGGTTCGCCGCGTCCGAGGTGTCGTAGAGCTGGATGCGCGCGCCCGGGAACTTCTCCTTGATGTAGTTCGCCATCGTCGTGCCGCGCTGGACGCCGACGTACTTGCCGTCGAGGCCCTCCGCGCTCACCTCGATGCCGGAGTCCTTCGCGGCGATGAACATCGCCGGCACCGTGTAGTAGGGGCCGGCGAAGTCGACCGCCTTCAGGCGGTCGTCGGTGATCGTCATCGAGGCGATGATCGCGTCGATCTTGTTCGCCCTCAGCGCCGGGATCAGGCCGTCGAAGGACTGGTTCTCGATCGTGCACTCCGCGCCCATCGCGGTGCAGAGCGCGTTGGCGATGTCGATGTCGAAGCCGGTGAGCTCGCCCGAGGGCAGCACCCAGGCGAAGGGCTTGTAGGCGGCCTCGGTGCCGATGGTGATCTTGTCCTGCGCGGAGGCGGGCAGGGCGACGGCGAGGCCGATCCCGAGGGAGAGAGCGGTCGCAAGGAGCTTCTTCATCGTGCCTTCCCTGTTCTGCGGGCCGGCCGGCGCGGGCGCCGGCCTCCCTTTCACTTGAGGCTGCCGGCGAGGAACTGCCGGAAGCGGTCGGACTTCGGACTGGCCATGACCTCGCGCGGGTTGCCTTCGTCCTCGACCCGGCCCTGGTGGAGGAAGAGGAGCTTGTTCGCCGCCTCGCGGGCGAAGCCCATCTCGTGGGTGACGACGAGCATCGTCCGGCCCTCCTCGGCCAGCGCCCGCATGACGCGGAGCACCTCGTTGACGAGCTCGGGGTCGAGCGCGCTCGTCGGCTCGTCGAAGAGCATGACCTCGGGATCCATCGCCAGCGCCCGGGCGATCGCCACCCGCTGCTGCTGCCCGCCCGAGAGCTGGCCGGGGTAGTGGCCGCGCTTGTCGGCGACGCCGACCTTGGCGAGCATCGCCTCGGCCTTGGCCACCGCCTCCGCCTTCGGGCGGCCGAGGACGTGGATCTGGGCGGCGGTGACGTTGTCGAGCACGGTCATGTGCTGCCAGAGGTTGAACTGCTGGAAGACCATCGCGAGCTTCGCCCGGATGCGGTCGACCTGGCGCATGTCGGCCGGCGCCGGCGCCCCGCGGCGGGTGGTCATGCGGATGAGCTCGCCCTTGACCCGCACCTCGCCGGCGTTCGGCGTCTCGAGCAGGTTGATGCAGCGCAGGAAGGTCGACTTGCCCGAGCCCGAGGAGCCGAGGATCGCCACGACGTCGTGGTCGCGCGCGACGAGCGAGATGCCCTTGAGGACCTCGTGGGCCCCGAAGGTCTTGTGGATGTCCTTGACGTCGAGAGCGACCGGAGCGTCCGCCTTGCCGGAAGCTGCCTCGGATCTCGTCATCGCCCCTCGCCTGCGCCGTCGCCGCCCAGCCGGCCGCCCTGTCGCGGTCAGCTTAGACGCAACCCTGCGCGCTCGTCCATCCGCCTTTCACCGGCCTTCACCGGCGCCCGCCGACTTCGTCGACGTGGTCGAGAAGGTCGGCGGGGTCCTCGTAGACGCGGATGGCGCCGGCGCCCTTGAGCTCGGCCTCGCCGTAGCCGCCGCTGAGGAGCCCGAGGCCGAGCGCGCGGCAACGGGTGGCGGCGAGCATGTCCCAGATCGCGTCGCCGACCACCATCGCCGTCTCGATCGGCGCCTCGAGGCGCGCCGCGGCGGCGAGGAAGAGGTCGGGGTCGGGCTTGGCGTAGCGCACCTGGTCGCGGGTCACGACCGGCACCACCGCGGGGTCGACGCCGAGGGCGGCGAGGTTGACCGCCGCCGTCTCCATCCGCCCGCTCGTCGCGATCGCCCACGGGATGCGCTGGTCGGTCAGCCAGGCGAGGAGCTCGCGGGCGCCGGGAAGCGGACGGATCGCGTCGGCGTAGCCCTTGTAGGCGGCGGCGTGGGCGCGGCGCAGGCGCTCGATCAGCGCCTCGCTGTACTCGAGCCCGGTCTCGCGGAGGAGCTGGTTGGTGAAGAGCCCGCCCGACATGCCGATGCGGCGGTGGATGCGCCACACCGAGAGGTCGATGCCCTCGCTGTCGAGGGCGACCTTCCAGGCGAGGACGTGCTGGTAGACGCTGTCGACGAGCGTCCCGTCGAGGTCGAAGAGAAAGACCGGCTCGATCCGCATCGCGCTCCCCTTGTGTCGGCTTGTCGCAGCCTAAGGGTTCCCGGGGCGCTCGGGAACCCTCGACCCCGCCGCCCGGATCGGGCAGGGGAGCGACGGGCGGACAGACAGGCAGGCAGGCAAGGAGCGACCCATGAGCGTCTGGATCGGAATGCTGACGGCGGCGGCGACGGGGGTGCTCCTGATCTTCCAGCCGCTGATGAACGCGATCCTCGCCCGCGCCATCGGCAGCCCCTTCGGCGCGACGCTGGTCTCGCTCGCCGTCTCGCTGACCGGCGCGCTCGTGATGGTCGCCTTCACCGGGCGGGGCACGATGACCCGCGAGACGCTCGCGACGGTGCCGTGGTGGGTGTTTCTCGCCGGCCTCGTCGGCCTCGTCTTCGTGCTCGCCGGCGTGTCGATCGCGCCGGTGACCGGCGCGCTCGTCTTCATCGTCTGCGTCATCGCGGGGCAGCTCGTCGGTGCGCTCATCACCGACCACTTCGGCCTCTTCGGCATCGCCGTCCGCCACGTCACCCCCGCGCGGCTCGTCGGCCTCGCGCTCGTCCTCGCCGGCGCCTTCCTCGTCCAGCGGGGATAGGGGGCTCCGCTCCATCCTCCCGTGGGTGCCCGGCCGGAGCCCCCCCGACGACGAGCCGTGACACCGTCGCGGCGGTCGGCCTATGGTAACCGAAACTTGAGCGTAGCGGGGGAAGTCAATGGTCGTCCTGCATACCGTCATCGCGATCGTCCTCGTGATCGGACTGATCATACGATTGCGGGTCGATCCCGTGATCTCGCTGGTCCTGGGCTCGCTCTATCTCGGCCTGGCCAGCGGCGTCGGCTTCACCGGCACGCTCGAGGCGATCACCACGGGCTTCGGCGAGATCATGACCAAGGTCGGCCTTCTCATCGGCTTCGGCGTGGTGATCGGATCGCTGCTCCACGCCACGGGGGCGTTCAAGCGCATGGTCACGGCGCTCGTGTCGGCGGTCGGTCCGCGGCGGCTGCCCTACGCGATGGCCGCGGCCATGTCGACGATCTTCCCCTCGATCTACGTCGACGTGCAGGTCGTGCTCGCCGCGCCGGTGGCGCGCTCGGCCGCGCCGCACCTCGGGCGCACCGGCCTGCCGCTCCTCGCCGGGGCGATCGGCACGGGCATCTTCTCGGGCTACGTCTTCGTCGTTCCCGGCCTCGCGGTGATCCTGATCACCGGGCAGATCGACGTGGGCCTCGGCGCCTGGCTGTTCATGGGCTTCCTGATCGGCCTCACCACCGCGCTCGTCACCACGTTCCTGTTCCAGAGCCTGCTGCGGTTCGGGTACTGGAAGCCCGAGTCCGACGAGGAGCCGGACGAGGCGATGGTGGAGGTCGAGACCCACGACGCCGAGATCTCCGGGGAGCTCCCGAGCCTGCCGGTCTCGGTCGCGCCGATCATCGTCCCGCTCCTGATGATCGCCTTCGGCGCCTTCGCCAAGCTCGCCGGCGTCTCCAACGACTTCATCGCCTTCATCGGCAACGCCAACCTCGCGCTCTTCGTCGGCCTGCTCGGGGCCTACCTGCTGGCCCGGCGGCGGATCGGCGTGGATCGGACCGGCACCGCGCTCTCCGAGGGCTTCCATACCAGCGGCGAGATCCTGCTCATCACCGGCGTCGGCGGCTCGCTCGGCGCGGTCATCTCCGCCTCGGGCATGGATGCGGAGCTCGGCAGGCTGTTCTCGGCCGATGCCGGCGCGCCGGTCCTGCTCAGCATCCTCCTCGCCTGGTTCATCGCCGCCGTCCTGCACCTCGCCATCGGCTCGGTCTCGGTGGCGGCGCTGACCGCGGCCGGCATCATCGGGCCGATCCTCACCCAGCTCCACGTCTCGCCGGTGGTGCTCGGGCTCGCGATCGCGTCGGGCGCCCTGTTCGCGGTCCAGGTCAACAGCAACTTCTTCTGGATGTTCAAGGCGCTGCTCGGCCTCTCGACGACCGGGGCGCTCAAGACGCTGACCGTCGTCACCTCGCTCGCCTCGCTCGTGTCGCTCCCGCTGGTGATCCTCGCGAGCTTCATTCTCTAGCCCGGAAGGAGGGGCGTCGTCCTCCTTCCGGCCGCGCGAGGGCTCAGCCCTTGCGCGGAGGGGCGTTGAGGTCGCGGACGATGTCGACCATCTCCGGCACGTTGCGGTGGCCGAAGCCCATCGCCACGCCGAGCTTCACCGTCTGGAGGGCGCTGTCCGACATCAGCGTCGCGGCGCCGAGGCCGTCGGCCATGTGGGTGTAGTAGCCGAGATCCTTGCAGGCGTTGGCGATGGTGAAGCGGTGGGCGTTGGGGTCGCCGTCCACGGCGTAGCTGGAGAAGCTCTGGAAGTTGCCGCAGTTCATCCCCGAGTTCGAGACGACCTCGCGGAGCACCGCGGGCGCGATCCCGAGCTTGTCGAGCGTCGCGTAGCACTCCGACCAGACCGCGGCGTAGCCGAGCGCCACGAGGTTGTTGACGAGCTTCACCGCATGGGCCGAGCCGACCGGCCCGCCGATCGGGATGACCGCGTTCGCCCACGTCTCGAGGAGCGGGCGGATGCGCTCGAAGACCTCCGCCGGCCCGCCGACATAGGTCGTGGCCTCGCCGTCCCAGGTGTGCTGCGGCGTCCGCGACAGCGGCGCGTCGACGAAGGTGATCCCGCGGCCGGCGAGCTCCTCGGCGAGGCGCCGGGACACGTGGGGCTCGGACGTCGAGGTGTCGACGATGGTGAGGCCCGGCCGTGCCGCGGGGACGATGTCGTCGACGATCGCCTGCACCTCGGGCGCGCCCGTCACGCAGAGGACGATGATCTCCGCCTCCGCCGCCATGTCGTCGAGGCTCTTCACCTCGCGGGCGCCGCGCTTCACGAGATCGTCCACCGCCTCGCGCTTGCGGTGGGCGATGACCCGGAGGGGCCAGCCCTTCTCGACCGCGTTCTTCGCCATGCCCCAGCCCATCAGGCCCACGCCGACGAATCCGACCACGGGTTTGTCCGCCATGCTGTCCTCCCTTGCATGCCACCGTTCTAGAGCCGCCGCGGCGGTCCTCAAGCCTCAGCCGATCGCGAGCCCGAACTCGCGGGCGCCGCGCCAGAGCTCGAGCACGACGGCGATCGCCGCGAAGGCGAGATGGAAGCGCCGGTCGCGGACGCGGGCGGCGACGACGCAGGCCGCGGCGAGGACGACCTGGCGGAGCGGGTAGAACCGCCCGAGGTCGGCGAGGTGGCCGTGTCCCTTCAGCGCGCTGTCGGCGAGGTCGGCGAGGAGCAGGGCGGCGAGGAGCCCGAAGAACCAGCCCTGCCGGGCGTGGAAGTAGCCGGCCCAGCCGTCGTAGTCGTCGATCCGGTCGGGATAGAGGACGACGACGGTGAAGAAGTGCAGCGCCGCGTAGCCGATGACGAGGAGATAGATCCCGAAGCTCCACGCGCCGACGCGGGCGAGGCCGAGCTCGAACCACCAGAAGTGGACGACCGCGAGCAGCATGAACGCCGTCCAGAGCAGGTGGGTCGGGTAGGGGCGCGGGCCGCCCGGATGCTGGACGAAGCGGGCGAGGCCGTTCAGGAGCCGGGCGAGGGCGAGGCCCACGACCATGCCGATCACCACGCGGACGTGGAAGAACTCGTCGTGGATGATCTGCGGGTCCATGTCCGCCCGACCATTGCGCGGCCGGCGCCGACGGTCAATATTCGCTCCCCGACCGCAACCCGACCGCAACCCGACGCCGGAGCCCGCCGATGAAGCCCGAGATTCTCCAGATCGTTCCGATGCTTCCGGAGGTCGAGGCCGCCCTTGGCGACGCCTACCGCGTCCACCGCTACTGGGAGGCCGCCGACCGCGCCGTCCTCCTCGCCGAGGTCGGCGAGCGGGTCCGCGCCGTCGCGACCGACGGCCACGCCGGGGTGCCGGCCGACGTGATGGCGGCGTGCCCGAACCTCGGGATGGCGGCGAGCTATGGCGTCGGCTACGACGCGATCGACATCCCGGCCTGCAAGGCGCGCGGCATCCGCGTCTCCAACACCCCCGACGTCCTCAACGACGCCGTCGCCGAGATCACCGTCGGCCTGATGATCGCCCTCTGCCGGCGCATCCCGCAGGCCGACGCCTACGTCCGCGCCGGGCGCTGGCCCGCGGCGCACTTCGCCCTGACCGGCGAGCTCAGCGGCGCCCACGCCGGCATTCTCGGGCTCGGGCGCATCGGCAAGGAGATCGCCCGCCGCCTGCAGGCGATGAAGATGCGCGTCTCCTACCACGGCCGCCGCGAGCAGCCCTACGAGCCGTATCGCTACTATTCCGACCTCGAGGCGATGGCGCGCGACGTCGACTGGCTCGTCGTGATCGCGCCGGGATCGGCCGAGACGCGGGGCATCGTCTCCCGCCGGGTGATGGAGGCGCTCGGGCCGACAGGGGCGCTCGTCAACGTCGCCCGCGGCGCGCTCGTCGACGAGACCGCCCTCGTCGAGCTCCTCGCCGACGGGCGCCTCGGCGGCGCCGCCCTCGACGTCTTCGAGGCCGAGCCCACGGTTCCCGAGGCGCTGTGGACGATGGAGAACGTCGTCCTCTCGCCGCACCAGGGCTCGGCGACCCACAAGACCCGGAGCGCGATGGGCGACCTCGTCGTGCGCAACCTCGCCGCGTTCTTCGCCGGCGACCCGCTGCTGACGCCCGTCGCCTGACGCCCGTCACGCGCCCCGTGGCCTTCGTCCCACGGCG
>CAZEGY010000016.1:15785-19215 GCA_964511815.1 uncultured Rhodovulum sp. | reverse complement strand
CACGACCACAACGGCGCGGCGCAGCGCCCGCGCCTGCTCGCGGCGCTGGCCGAGGGGCGCTCGGTGGCGCTGGTGTCGGACGCGGGCACGCCCCTCGTCGCCGACCCGGGCTACCGGCTGGCGGTCGAGGCCGCGGCGGCCGGGCACGCGGTGACCGCGGTGCCCGGCGCCTCGGCGCTCCTCGCCGCCCTCGCGGTCGCGGCGCTGCCGACCGACCGCTTCCTCTTCGCCGGCTTCCTGCCGCCGCGCTCCGCCGCGCGGCGGAGCGCGCTCGCCGGGCTCGCGGCGGTGCCGGCGAGCCTCGTCTTCTACGAGTCGCCGCGGCGGCTGGCGGCGAGCCTCGCCGACATGGCGGCCGTGCTCGGCGCGGCGCGCGGGGCGGCGGTCTGCCGCGAGCTCACCAAGCGCTTCGAGGAGGCGCGGCGCGGCACCCTCGGCGATCTCGCCGCCGGACAGGCCGGCGCGCCCGACCCGAAGGGCGAGATCGTCGTCGTCGTCGGGCCGCCGCTGGCGGCGGCGCCGGCGGCGGAGGACGTCGACGCCGCGCTCGCCGCGGCGCTCGCCGGCGCCTCGGTGCGCGACGCCGCCGCCGAGGTCGCCGCGGCGCTCGGGCTGCCGCGGCGCGAGGTCTACGCCCGGGCGCTCGGGCTGGCGCGGGGGCGTTAACCCTGGCGCGGGGAGCGGGGGGACAAGGCGCGACGGTGTGGTATCCTCGGTCGATGTATCACGCGCACGGCCATTTCACCGGCATCGCGGCGGAGGAGAGCGCTGCGCGGCTCTACCGCGCCGAAGGGGGACGCGCACTGGCGTCGCGCTGGCGCTGCGCGGAGGGCGAGATCGACCTCGTCGTCGCGCTGCCGTCGGAGATCGTCTTCGCCGAGGTGAAGGCGCGCCGCCGCCATGCCGCCGACGCGGTCTCCCCGCGCCAGTGGGCCCGGATCGGCGCGGCGGCGCAGCGCTACCTCGCCGAGGAGACCGACGGGACGGTGTCCTGCCGCTTCGATCTCGTGCTCGTCGACCGCTCCGGCGCGATCGAGCGGATCGAGAACGCGATGTCGTTCGACGAGTGGTGACCGCCCTCCGGCGGTCGCGCCCTCGGGAGGCAGGGCTGCCGCTGCCGGTTCAGGCGGGCTCGGCGACCCCGGCGATCTCGGCGAGGATGGCCTCGGCGGCGGCGCGGGGATCCTCGGCGGTCCAGATCGGGCGGGCGACGACGAGGTGGTCGGCGCCGGCGGCCAGCGCCGCGGCGGGGGTGGCGATGCGCTTCTGGTCGCCGGCGGCGCTGCCCGCCGGGCGGATGCCCGGGGTGACGATGAGCCGGCCCGCGGCCTCGGGAAGGGCGCGCAGGCGGCCGGCCTCGCGGGGCGAGGCGATCACCCCGTCGGCGCCGGCGGCGAGGGCGCGGCGGGCGCGCTCGACGACGATGTCGGGAACCTCGCCCGGAAGGATCATCGCGTCGTCGAGGTCGGCGCGGTCGAGGGAGGTGAGGACGGTGACCGCGAGGATGCGGGTCGCGGCGTCGCCGCGGCCGGCGACGGCGGCGCGGACGACGTGGGGGTCGCCGTGGACGGTGAGAAAGTCGGGGGCGACCGGCGCGAGGGCGCGGACGGCGGCGGTGACGGTCGCGCCGATGTCGAAAAGCTTGAGGTCGAGAAACACCCGCTTGCCCGCCCCCCGCAACGCGCGGGCGAGCTCGAAGCCGCCGACCGGGGCGAGGCCGAGGCCGATCTTGTAGAACCCGACGCTGTCGCCGAGGCGGGCGACCAGCGCCCGCGCGGCGTCGGTGTCGGGCACGTCGAGGCCGACGATCAGGCGGTGGTCGGGCATCGGCGCCTCCCTGCGGGTTCCCCGCTCCTGCCTCCGCATGGGGGCGCGTGTCAAGGGCGGCGCCCGGGCGGTGACCCGGGCGGCGGCGGTGCGGGAGACGGGGTCGCTCGCGATCCCGGCGTCGAGGGTCGGCCGGCCGCGCGCGTCAGCCGTGGCGGATCACCAGCGTCCGGGTGGTCGTGAACTCGCGGAGCGCGTCGAAGCCCTTCTCGCGGCCGTGGCCGGAGCGCTTCATGCCCCCGAACGGCAGCTCGACGCCGCCGCCGGCGCCATAGCCGTTGACGAACACCTGGCCGGCGCGGATCCGGCGCGCGACCCGGAGCGCCCGGGCGCCGTCGCCCGACCACACCGCGGCGACGAGGCCGTAGTCGCTGCCGTTGGCGAGGGCGACGGCGTCGGCCTCGTCGCCGAAGCTCAGGACCGCGAGCACCGGCCCGAAGACCTCCTCCGTCGCCAGCGGGTGGTCGCGCGGCACCGGGCCGAAGGCCACCGGCGCGACGAAGAAGCCGTCGCGCGGCGCGTGCGGCGAGATGCGGCCCTCGGCGATGAGCGGCACGCCGTCGGCGCGGGCGCCGGCGACGAAGCCCTCGATCCGCGCCTTCTGGGCCGGGTTGATGATCGGCCCGAGGTCGAGGTCCTCCTCCGGCGTCCCGGCGACCACCCGGGAGAAGGCGTCGCGGAGGCGGGCGACGAAGGCGTCGGCGACGCCCTCCTCGACGAGGACGCGGGCGCCGGCCGAGCAGGTCTGGCCGGCGTTCTGGACGATGGCGGCGACGACGACCGGGACCGCGGCGTCGAGGTCGGCGTCGGCGAAGATCACCTGCGGCGACTTGCCGCCGAGCTCGAGGGTGCAGCCGACGTGGTTGCGCGCCGCCGCGGCCTGCACCAGCGTGCCGACCTCGGGGCTGCCGGTGAAGGAGACGAAGTCGATGCCGGGGTGGCCGGCGAGCGCCGCCCCCGCCGTCTCGCCGCGGCCGGGGACGACGTTGAGCGCGCCCGGAGGGAGGCCGGCGTCCCGGGCGATCTCGGCGAGGCGGAGCAGGCTGAGGCAGGCGTCCTCGGCCGGCTTGACCACCGCGGCGTTGCCGGCGGCGAGCGCGGCGCCGACGCTGCGGCCGAACATCTGCACCGGGTAGTTCCACGGGATGATGTGGGCGGTCACCCCGAAGGGCAGGCGCTCGGTCGTGGCGAAGTAGCCGTCGAGGAAGGGGATGGTGTCGCCGTGGAGCTTGTCGGCGGCGCCGCCGTAGAACTCGAGGTAGCGGGCGAGGGCGGTGACGTCGGCGCGGGCGGTCCGCATCGGCTTGCCGGCGTCGCGGGCCTCGATCGCGACGAGCTCGTCGAAATGCGCGAGGACCCGCCCGGCCAGGCGCGACAGCAGCCGCCCGCGCTCGGTCGCGGTCAGTCGCCCCCAGTCGCCGGCGCGGTCGCCCTCGAAGGCGCGCCGGGCCGCGGCGACGGCGGCGTCGATGTCGGCGGCGCCGCCGTCGGCGATGCGGGCGAAGGCCCGGCCCGTCGCCGGGTCGACGACCTCGAGCGTCGCGCCCGAGGCGGCGGGACGCCAGGCGTTGTCGATGAAGACGCCGTCCGAGGCGGCGGCGCC
>CAZEGY010000016.1:0-15685 GCA_964511815.1 uncultured Rhodovulum sp. | reverse complement strand
AGGCGGCGGGACGCCAGGCGTTGTCGATGAAGACGCCGTCCGAGGCGGCGGCGCCGTCGCGCGCGATCGTGTCGGGGGCCGTGTCGGGGATCGTATCGGGGGCGGGCATGCGCGGCTCCTTCGCGAGGGTCCGGGCGAGCCTACGCCCGCGCGCGCGCCGGCGTCGACCGCGGTGGGGATCGCGACGCCCGGGCGCCGGCGCCGCTCACGCCTCGGCGTCGGGCTGCCGCGACGGGTGGGCGTCGGCGAACGCCGGCAGCGCCTCGCAGCGCGCGCGGAGCGCCCGGAGCCGGGGGTAGGGGGCGAGGTCGAGGCCGAAGCGGTCGGCGGAGAACATCTGCGGCACGAGGCAGATCTCGGCGAGCCCCGGCGCGGTTCCGAAGGCGAAGCCGTCGGCCGGCGCGGCGGCGACGAGGGCCTCGCAGGCGGCGAGGCCCGGGGCGATCCAGTGGCGGCACCAGGCGTCGAGGCCGTCCTGGTCCTGGCCGAAGCTCTTCTTGAGATGGCGCAGCACCCGCAGGTTCTGCAGCGGGTGGACGTCGCAGGCGATGACCTGGGCGAAGGCGCGGGCGCGGGCGCGCCCGAGCGCGTCGGCGGGAAGGAGCGGCGGGGCGGGGAAGGTCTCGTCGAGCCACTCGACGATCGCGAGCGACTGGGTCAGCACCGCCCCGTCGTCGGTCTCGAGCGCGGGGACGAGGCCCTGGGGGTTCAGCGCCGTGTAGCCCTCCGACCGCTGGTCGCCGCGCCGCAGGTGGACGGAGCGGAACTCGGGGTCGAGGCCCTTGAGGTTCAGCGCGATGCGGAGCCGGTAGGCGGCCGAGCTGCGGAAGTAGCCGTGGACGATCATCGCTGCGCTCCGGTCAGGCCGCGGGGGGCGACGGCTACCGTCCCGGCCGCCCGCGCGGGCGCCGCGCGGAGGGCGGGCGAGGCCGCAACCCCCTATGGCGTATACGCTGTCGGTGCGCGCGTCAAAGGCGGGCCTGCGCGCGCGTCCCCCCCACCGGCGCGACGCGTTCAGGCGTCGCGCTGCATGATCCACTCGACCTCCGGCGCGGCGACGAAGCGCCACTTGCGGAGCGGGCCGGCCATGACGTTGAGGTAGTACATCTCGAAGCCGTAGGGCGCGCCGCAGGGATGGTGGCCGCGCGGGACCAGCACGACGTCGCCGTCCCGCACCGCCATCGTCTCGTCGAGGAGGCCGTCGTCGGTATAGACCCGCTGGACGCCGAAGCCGTCGGCGGGGTTCAGGCGGTGGTAGTAGGTCTCCTCGAGGTAGGTGATCCGCGGGAAGTCGTCCTCGTCGTGGCGGTGCGAGGGGTAGGACGACCAGTGGCCCGCCGGGGTGAAGACCTCGGTGACGAGGAGCGAGTCGGCGAAGTCCTCGTTCTCCATCGCGATGTTGTTGACGTGGCGGACGTTGGTGCCCTTGCCGCGCGTCGTGAGCGTGATGCCGTCCGGGCCGATGCGGCGGGCGGGGTGGCCGCCGCGGCCGGGGGCGGCACAGACGGCGAGGACGCAGTCGGTCTCGGCGGTGGCGCGCCAGTCCGTGCCGTTGGGCAGGTAGAGGCAGTGCGGCGGGGTCTTCTCGAAAACGCACCGGCGGTCGCCGAGCACGCCCCAGTCCCGGCCGGCGCCGGTGAGGGCGACCTTGCCCTCGACGACGACGAGGATGACCTCGGTGTCGCCGGTCGCCTCGGCGGCGGTGTCGCCGGGGCGGAGGCGGTAGAGCGAGAAGCCGACGTAGCGCCAGCCGGCGGAGGCGGGGGTGATCGCGTGGACCTTGCCGCGGGTGCCGAAGGGCTTGCGGAGGAGGGGCGAGGTCATGCCGGCGCCTCCGCGGTGTCGAGGCCGGCGGCGCGGGCCATCGCGCGGAGCGCCGTCAGGCCCATGTTCTGGTAGTGGAAGGGCGCGCGCACGGCGCTGTCCTGCTCGGCCTCGATGACGAGCCAGCCGGCGTAGCCGCGCTCGGCGGCGATCCGCAGCACCGGCTCGAAGGCGACGCAGCCCTCGGGGTCGCCCGGGACGGTGAAGGCGCCGCGGCGCACGCCCTCGAGGAAGGAGAGGTTCTCCTCGCGCACCTGCCGGGCGATCTCGGGGCGGACGTTCTTGGCGTGGATGTGGGTGACGCGGTCCATGTACTTCGCCGCGACCTCGGCGGGGTCGGCGCCGCCGAAGACGGCGTGGCCGGTGTCGAGCAGGAGCCGGGTGTGGGGGCCGGCCATCGCCATGAAGCGGTCGATGTCGGCGGCGGACTCGATGATCGTGCCCATGTGGTGGTGGTAGCCCATCCGGACGCCGCGCTCGGCGGCGAGGCGGGAGAGCTCCTCGTAGCCGGTCGAGAAGCGCTCCCACTCGGCGTCGGTCATGATCGGGCGGTCGTTGACCGGCACCGCGTCGTTGCCGTGGACGGTGTTCGAGCACTCGCAGGCGTTGACGTGGTCGCCGCCGGCGGCTTTCGTGAAGTCGATCCAGGCCTCGAGCGCCGCCTTCTCGGTGTCGATGTCGTTGACGAGGAGGTTGGTCGAGTGCCAGCCGGCGGCGAAGCGCAGGCCGTAGTCGCCGAGCTTGCGCTTCAGCGCCGCCCCGTCGTCGGGCATCTTGTGGCCCTTCTCGATGCCGTCGAAGCCGATCGTCCGGCAGTCGCCGAGGCAGTCGTCGAGGGAGAGGTGGTCGCCGATCGACCAGTCGTCGTCGTTCGACCAGGCGATGGGGTTGGTGCCGTAGAGGATCATGGCGCGGGCTCTCAGTTGACGAGGCGCTGGAGGCGGGCGTTGGCGTCGTAGCGGTCGCGGGCCGCCTCGAGCCGCTCCGGACCGCCGGTTTGCGGGACGGCGACGTCCCACCAGTGGCCGCCGGCGCCGGTGCCGGAGACCGCCTCGGTGTCGATGACGATGACGCTCGGGACGTCCCGCCCGCGGGCGGCGACGATCTTCGCCTCGAGGTCGGCGATGTCGGCGGCCTTCTCGGCGTGGGCGCCCATCGAGGCGGCGTGGGCGACGAAGTCGATCTCGGGCTGCACCTCGACGGCCGAGTCCCTGTACATGTTGTTGAACTCGGCGCCGCCGCATTCCTGCTGGAGGCGGTTGATGCAGCCGTAGCCGCGGTTGTCGGTGAGCACGACGGTGAAGGGCACCCGCCGCATCACCGCGGTGGCGAGCTCGGAGTTGGCCATCATGTAGCTGCCGTCGCCGACGAAGCAGATCACGTCCTTTTCCGGCGCGGCGAGCTTGATCCCCATCGCCCCGGCGACCTCGTAGCCCATGCAGGAATAGCCGTACTCCATGTGGTAGCCGCCCTGCGCCGCCTGCCACAGCACCTGCAAGGCGCCGGGCATGGTGCCGGCGGCGCACATGGCGACGGTGTCCGCGGTGGCGGTGCGCTGGACGGCGCCGATCACCTGGGCGTCGGAGGGGAGCGCGTTGCTGTCCGCCGCGGGCGCTGCGGTGACCTCGGCGACGGTCGCGTGCCAGTCGCTGCGGGCGCGGGCGTCCGCGGCGTCGAAGCGGAGATCGCCGAGGGCGGCGTCGATCCTCTCCAGCGTCGCCCTGGCGTCGCCGACGACGCCGAGGGCGCCGTGCTTGCTGGCGTCGTAGCCGGTGACGTTGATCGAGACGAGGCGGCGGTCGGGGTTCGAGAACACCGTCCACGAGCCGGTGGTGAAGTCCTGGAAGCGGGTGCCGACGCCGATGACGAGGTCGGCCGCGGCGCAGGCGGCGTTGCCGCAGGCCGAGCCGGTGACCCCGGGCGAGCCGAAGTTCATCGGGTGCTCGAAGCTCGTCGCGCCCTTGCCGGCCTGGGTCTCGACGATCGGAATGTTGCGGCGCACCGCGAACTCGGCGAGCAGGTCCTCGGCGCCGGAGTAGAGCACGCCGCCGCCAGCGACGATCACCGGCGCCTTCGCCGCCCTGATGGCGGCGACGACGGCCTCGACCTCGACCGGGTCGGGCTCGGGGCGGCGGATGCGCCACACCCGGGGCTCGAAGAACGCTTCCGGCCAGTCGTAGGCCTCGGCCTGCACGTCCTGGCAGAAGGCGAGGCAGACCGGGCCGCAGTCGGCGGGGTCGGTCATCGTGCGGAGCGCGCGGGGAAGCGCGGTCAGCAGGTGCTCGGGCCGCGCGATGCGGTCGAAGTAGCGGACGACCGGCTTGAAGCAGTCGTTGGCCGAGACCGTGCCGTCGTCGAAGGCCTCGACCTGTTGCAGCACCGGGTCGGGGCGGCGGTTGGCGAAGACGTCGCCGCAGACGAAGAGCACCGGCAGGCGGTTGACATGGGCGAGGGCGGCGGCGGTGACGAGGTTGGTCGAGCCCGGCCCGATCGACGAGGTCACCGCGTGCGCCCGGCGCCGGCGCATGGTCTTGGCATAGGCGATGGCCGCGTGCGCCATCGTCTGCTCGTTCTGCCCGCGCCAGGTCGGGAGGTCGTCGCGGTAGCGGTGCAGGGCCTCGCCGATGCCGGCGACGTTGCCGTGGCCGAAGATCGCCCAGACGCCCTCGACGAAGCGCGTCCCGTCCTCGGTCATCTGCACCGACAGCCAGCGCACCATCGCCTGCGCCGCGGTCAGGCGGATCGTCTCTCCCATCGCCTCGCTCCCGTCGTTCACGCCCCCGCCTCCGACATCGCCCGCGCCGCGGCGCGCGCCGCGTCCCAGGTGCCGCAGAGCCGCGCGTAGCGCCGCGCCATCTCGGCGACGGCCTCCGCGTCGCCGGTCTCGCCCTTCATCCACGCCCGCGCCACCTCGGCGAAGATCGTCCGCCCGACGGCGAAGCCCTTGACGAGCTCGAAGCCGGCCGCGGTCTCGAAGCTCGCGGCGAGCTCGGCCTCGGGCGCGTCGAGGCCGAGGACGACGATGCCGCGGGTGTGGGCGTCGTGCTCCTCGATCGCGGCGATGGCGCTCGACCACGCCGCGCGCGAGGTCATCGGCTCGAGCTTCCACCAGTCGGGGTAGACGCCGGCGGCGTAGAACTGGCGGATCAGCGCCGCGGTGGTGGTGTCGTCGACGGCGGCGACCTTCGAGGGGATGATCTCCAGCAGGAACTCGAGGCCGTTGCGCCGCGACGCCTCCCAGAGCCGCCTCACCGTCGCCTCCTGCCCGGCGCGCATCTCCGGCGTGTCGTCGGGGTGGCAGAAGCACAGCACCTTGACCACCTCCTCCCGCGCCCATTCGTGCAGGCCGCCGCAGTCGGCGCCGAGCTCGGGTTCGAGGGTCAGCGGCCGCGAGCCCGGCCACTCGGCCGGCCGGCCGATCCACAGGCCGCTGCCGGAGGCCGCGTGCAAAGCGGCGCGGCCGAGCCGGCCGTCGCAGAGGATGCCGTAGCCGGGGCGGCCGTCCGCCACGTCGAGCGCGGCGCGCAGGCAAAGCCGCTTGAAGGCGCCGATCTTCTCGGTGGTGGCGTCCTCCATCTCCTCCAGCTGCATCCGGTGGTCGAAGGCGAAGACCCGCATCTCCGGCCAGGCGCCGGCGCGGTTGGTCGACCAGTGGATCTGTTCGAGGTCCCGGTCGTTCCTGAGGTCCGGCCGCACCACGCCGCGGGCGAGGAAGAAGTCGAGCTCCGCCGCCGACGGATAGGCCGGGGTGCAGCCGTGGCGCGAGACGGCGAAGGCGCCGCAGGCGTTGGCGTACTTCAGCGCCGTCGGCCAGTCGGCGTCCTCCATCCAGCCCTTGAGCAGGCCCGAGAAGAAGCCGTCGCCGGCGCCGAGGACGTTGAAGACCTCGATGGGGAACCCCGGGCCGGTCTGGCCGTCGTCGAGCGAGGCCGGGATCGGCCCCTCGAAGGCGGACGCGCCCTTCGCGCCGCGCTTGCAGATCAGCGTCGCGTCGGAGACGGCGCGCACCGCCCGCAGCGCCGCGAGGGTGTCGGTCGAGCCGCCGGCGATGTGGAACTCCTCCTCGGTGCCGACGATGAGGTCGAAGCGGTGGAGCGTCGCCTGGAGCTTCTTCGTGACCTCGGCGCTCTCGACGAAGCGGCTCTCGCCCTCGCCGTGCCCGGCGACGCCCCAGAGGTTGGGGCGGTAGTCGATGTCGAGGGCGGTGCGGGCGCCGTGCTCGCGGGCGAGCTCCAGCGCCTTCAGCACCGCCGCCGCGGTGCGCGGGTGGCTGAGGTGGGTGCCGGTCGCCACCACGGCGCGGGCCTCGGCGATCAGGCCCTCGTCGATGTCGTCCTCGGTCAACCCCATGTCGGCGCAGTTCTCGCGGTAGAAGATCAGCGGGAACTGGCTGTCGTCGCGGATGCCGAGCAGCACCAGCGCCGTCAGCCGCTCGGGGTCGACCTTGACCCCGCGGGTGTCGACGCCCTCGCGGGCGAGCTGCTCGACGATGAAGCGGCCCATGTGCTCGTCGCCGACCGCGGTGATGACGGCGGTCCTGAGGCCGAGCCGCGCCGCGCCGCAGGCGATGTTGGTCGGCGAGCCCCCGATGTATTTCGAGAAGCTCCCCATGTCCTCCAGCCGCCCGCCGACCTGGTCGCCGTAGAGGTCGACCGAGGAGCGGCCGATGGTGATCGCGTCGAGGGTCTTCGTCATGCTTCCCAGCCTTCAGATCTGTGCCGTCACGTAGTCGATGCTCGCGCGGAGCGCCGCCCCGGGGTCGGGGAGCGCGTGCACCTCGGGGGCGAACGGCTCGAAGCTGTACGGCCCGGCGAAGCCCGCCGCCAGCAGCGCGCGGATCTGGGCGACGTTGCCGAGCCGGTCCCTGCCGTCGACGAGCACCCGGTGGCCGTCGAGCATCTCCGCGACCGCCACCGACGGGTCGGCGACCCCCGAGATATGGACGAGCCCGGTCCGCCCGGGGAAGAGCTCGGTCTCGCCGGCGAGGTGGTGGTGGAAGGTGTCGTGGACGAGCCGGTAGACGTCGCCGCCGCCGGCGGCGTCGATGCCGGCGAGGGCGGCGCGCTTGGTGCGGAGCGAGGAGACCGGAAAGCCGAGGGGCTCGACGAGGCCGGTGAGGCCGCGCTCGCGCAGGATCGGCGCCATCGCCGCCAGCGCCGCCACGAGCTCGGCGTCGGCGACCGGCGTCCCGTCGTTGAGCGGGCACATGACGAGCGCCTTCGCCCCGGCGGCGCGGGCGTAGTCGGCGAGCGCCACGGCGCGGTCGGGGAGATCGCCCGACCAGACGTTGAAGGGATAGAGCGCGTTGATCGAGATCAGGGTGACGCCGGCCTCGGTGACCGCCTCCCGGACGGCCTCGGGCGCCACGGTGCCGACGACGTCGGGGAGGTCGTTGCGGATCTCGACCTCGGTAACGTCGAGGGCGCGGGCGAGGGCGAGGAAGTCCCGGAGCGGGAGCTTCGGTGCCGCGATGTGGTTGAGGGCGAAGCGCATGGGCGGGGCCTCAGGCGTAGAGCGCCGGGCGGGCCGGCAGCGAGATCGGGACGATCGTCCCCGGGGCCTCCTGCGCGGCGACGCAGGCGTCGGCCGAGATCGCGGCGACGTAGCCGTCCCACGCCGTCGGCCCGGAGGCGGTGCCGCGGGCGGCGGCGGCGATGAAGTCCTGGAGCTCGACGTCGTAGCTCGCGATGAAGCGGTCCTTCCAGTCGGTGAGGATCGCGTTCTGGAGCTTCGCCTCCTTGCGCACGACGACCGCCATCGGCTCGGGCAGCGACGCGATGCCGTCCTCGCCGACGACCTGGCACTGGATGTCGTAGCCGTAGCGGCAGTTGACGAAGACCTCGACGTCGATGCGGACGCCCTTGGCGGTCTCGAGCAGCACGACCTGCGGGTCCTTGAGGTCGCGCGGCGCGGCCGAGGTGCGGCGGGGGAAGACGACCTGCGCCGAGACGTAGTCGTCGTCGAGCAGCCAGCGCAGCACGTCGATCTCGTGGATCAGCGTGTCGTCGATCGCCATGCGGGTGACGTAGTGCGCGGGCACGTCGGGGTTGCGGTGGGCGGCGTGGACCATGAGCGGCGCGCCGATCTCGCTGTCGACCACCCGCTTCAGCATCCGGTAGCCCGCGTCGTAGCGGCGCATGAACCCGACCTGCACCAGCCGCCGCCCGAGGGCGACCTCGGCGTCGACGATGCGCTTGGCGCCGTCGGCGGTGGTGGCGAGCGGCTTCTCGCAGAAGCAGGGCTTGCCGGCGGCGAGCGCGGCGAGGACGTACTGCTCGTGGGTCGAGCCCCACGAGGTGACGAGGACGGCGTCGACCTCCGGGGCGGCCGCGACCTCCTCGCCGGTGGCGAGGACGGCGGCGTCGGGCGCGAGGTCGGCCTGCACCGCCCTGGCGCTGTCGCCGTTCACGTCCGACAGCGCGACGACCCGCGCGCCGCTCAGGACCTCGTTGATGCGGCGCGTGTGGTCGCGCCCGATGGCGCCCGTGCCGATGACACCGATGCGGATGGTCATGCCTTGTGATCTCGCTTCCAGTACGTGTCGATGTAGCGCTGCATCTCGGCGCGCATGAAGGTGCCCGAGGCGTCGGCCCTGTCCTCCCAGGCGAAGACGCAGGCGGTCATGATCCCGTCGAAGCCGATCTCGGCCAGCGTGCCGAAGAAGTCGTCCCACGGCACCTCGCCCTGGCCGATGTCGAGGTGCTGGTGGATGCGCGCCTGCGTGCCCGGCGGGTTGAGGATGTAGCGCAGGCCCGAGGAGGCCTTGTGGTTGAAGGTGTCGGCGACGTGGACGTGCGCCAGCACGTCGGCGCTCTCGCGCAGCATCGCCCTGGTGTCGTCGCCGAAGTAGAAGGTGTGCGGCGCGCAGTAGAGGAAGCGCACCCGCTTCGAGTTCACCGTGCGGATGATGTCGAGGGCGGGCTGGATCGTCTCGCACCAGTCCTCGGGGTGGGGCTCGATGTGGAGGTCGATCCCCTCCCGCTCGAAGATCGGGACGAGCTCCTCCATCGAGCGCCACCAGGCGTCCTCGCAGGCCTCGATCATCGCGCCGGTGTGGCAGCAGTAGCACGAACCCTTGTCGGGGTGCGGGCCGCGGCCGAACTCGGAGTTCATCGTGTCGACGCCGAGCTCGACCGCGATCTCGATCGCCCGCTTCCAGTGCCTGACCGCCGCCTGCCGCTCGGCCTCGTCGTTCGAGGCCCAGCGGTACATCGGCAGCAGCGAGGCGATGCCGACGTTGGCGTCCTTCAGCGCCTTCCTGAACGCCTTCAGCCGGTCGGGAAAGACCCGCGGCGCCTTGAACCATTCGAGGAAGTCGGCGCGGGGGGCGAGCTCCATCCACTCGTAGCCGAGCTCGGCGACCTTCGCCGGCAGCGCCTCGAGCGGCAGGTGGCGGTGCATGTGAGGGTCGAGGGCGATTCTCATGGGCGTGGTCCTGTCGGGGTCACGTCGGGGTCACGTCGGGGTCACTGGGCGGCCGCGTATTCGGCCTGGGTCTTGGCGCCGGTGATGTAGGCGACGACGTCCTGGCCGTCGGTCTCCTCCTTGCGGAGGTTGGCGCAGACGCGGCCGCGCCGCCAGACGACGATGCGGTCGCAGAGCTCCATCACCTGCCGCATGTTGTGGCTGATGAGGATCAGCGGCTCGCCCTGCTCCTTCAGCGTGCGGATGATGTTCTCGACCTGGGCGGTCTCCTGCACCCCGAGCGCCGCCGTCGGCTCGTCCATGATGGTGAGCTTCGAGTGGAAGGTCGCGGTGCGGGCGATCGCCACGCACTGGCGCTGGCCGCCGGACATGTTCTGGATGGTGTTGTGGATGTTCGGGATCTTCACCCCGGTCTTCTTCAGCCCGGCGATCGTCGCCTCGCGCATCCCCTTGTAGTCGAGAATCGAGAACGGCCCGAGGTTCAGCCGGATCTTCTCGCGGCCGAGGAAGAGGTTGTCGGGCACGTCGAGGTGGTCGGCGAGCGCGAGGTTCTGGAACACGGTCTCGATCCCGGCCTCGCGCGCCTCGAGCGGGCCGGCGAAGTCGACGTAGCCGCCGTCGAACCAGACCTTGCCGGCGGTGCGCTTCTCGACCGCGGTGATCTGGCGGACGAAGGTCGACTTGCCGGCGCCGTTGTCGCCCATGATCGCGACGTGCTCGCCCCGGCGGATCTCGAAGTTGCAGTCGATCAGCGCGTGGACGCCGCCGTAGTGCTTGGTCAGCCCCTCGGTGCGGAGGATGACCTCGCCGATCGCGGTGTCGGCCCGCGGGGCGTCCTCGCCCGAGACGTTCGTCTGGATGTCGCTCATCGCTCTCTCCTCACATCCGGGACGCGCTGCGGCGCTGGCGCCACTGGTCGAGGACGACCGCGCCGACGATGATCGCGCCCTTGACCATCTCCTGGTAGTAGGCGTCGAGCCGGAGGAACGTGAACCCGGAGATGATGACCCCGAAGATCAGCGCGCCGAGCACGGTCCCGAGGATCGAGCCGCGGCCGCCCGAGAGGCTGACCCCGCCGATCACCGTCATGGCGATGGCGTCGAGCTCGTACATCACCCCCATGCCCGCCTGCGCCGTCAGGTTCTTCGCCGAGAGCACGATCGCCGCCACCGAGGCGAGGAGCCCGGCGATCGCGTAGACCATCACCTTGTGGCGCTCGACCTTGATCCCCGACATCCGCGCCGCCGCCTCGTTCGAGCCGATGGCGTAGGTGTGCTTGCCGTAGACGGTGTAGCGCAGGATCAGGTGGAAGAGGATCGCCAGCGCGATGAAGATGAAGACCGGCATCATGCCCTTGCCGATCGCGGCGTAGGCCTCGGTCGGGAAGCTGATCGGCTCGCCCCGCGACCACCAGCGCGCGAGGCCGCGGGCGGTGACCATCATGCCGAGGGTGGCGATGAACGGCGGGATGCGGGTGTAGGCGATCAGCGCGCCGTTGATCATCCCGGCGACGAGGCCGCAGGCGAGGCCGACGAACACCGGCACCAGCACCGGCAGGTCTTGCCAGCCTTCGGGCAGGATCATCTTCGGGTTGGGCTGGCCGTTGACGATCGAGACCTGCGCGAAGCTCATCGCGATCATCGCCGTCGCCCCGACCACCGACCCCGAGCTGAGGTCGATGCCGCCCGAGATGATGACCTGGGTCACCCCGAGCGCGATGATGCCGATGATCGACACCTGGAGGATGATGATCGACAGCCGTGCGGTG
Source organism: uncultured Rhodovulum sp. (assembly GCA_964511815.1). Classification (GTDB taxonomy): domain Bacteria; phylum Pseudomonadota; class Alphaproteobacteria; order Rhodobacterales; family Rhodobacteraceae; genus Amaricoccus. Next base: position 4,668 of record CAZEGY010000016.1, on the reverse strand, counting down.
TTGAAGATCGAGGTGGCGTTCGGCCGGGTGTTGAACAGGAACGAGTTGCCCATCAGCAGCCAGCCGAGCGCCTCGAAGACGACGACGATGAGGATGAGCGCGAAGAAGACGTTGAGCTCGGCCGGTCGGTGACGCTTCGATACGTCGAAGGTCAGTCCGCCGATTCCGTGCGTGGTCTGAGGCTCTGCCATGATCGGGTCTCCGGTCGTCCTCTTGGAAACCCGGGCCGGCGGCGCGCGCCGGCCCGGGGACGGGTCAGTTCTTGGCGAGGAAGTCGCCGATGTTCTCCGGCGTCACGAGCTGGAAGGGGATGTAGACCCTCTGCTCGACCGCCTCGCCCCTGGCGAGCTGCAGCGCCGCGTCGAGGGCGCCCGAGCCCTGGCCGGCGGCGTCCTGGAACACCGTCACGTCGAGCTCGCCCGCCTGCATCGCCTGGAGCGCGTCCTGGGTGGCGTCGACGCCGCCGATGACGAAGGGCTTCACGTCGGCGCCCGACGCCTTGATCGCCTGGATCGCGCCGATGGCGCTCTCGTCGTTGTTGGCGATGACCCCGTCGAAGTCCGCGCCCGCGGACAGCCAGTTGGTCATCAGGTTCGCCGCCTGGTCGCGCTGCCAGTTCGAGGTCTGCTGGTCGATGATGTTGAGCGTGACGCCGCACTCGCCCGACGCGATGACGTCGTGGATGTCCTGGGTGCGCTGCTGCGCCGCCTGGTTGGAGAGCTCGCCCATGATGACGTAGACGTTGGCCTCGGTCTTGCCGGCCTCCTGGAGCAGGCGGCAGACCTCCTTGGTCTCGAGCGTCCCCGACTCGCGCTCGTCGGAGGCGACGAAGGCCTGGTTGTCGGGCAGGGTTTCGATGTTGACCGGCTCGCGGTTGACGTAGACGAGCGGCACCCCGGCGCCGGCGGCGGCGTCCGACATCGCCTGCGTCGCCGAGGTGTCGACCGGGTTGACGATGATCGCGTCGACGCCCGAGGCGATGAAGTTGTTGATCTGGTCGAGCTGCTTCGCGACGTCGTTCTGGGCGTCCTCGACCTGGACGTCGACGCCGTCGAGGGTGCCGGCGTACTCGACGAGGCCGTTGCGGAGCACGGTCAGGAAGTTGTCGTCGAAGAGCGCCATCGACACGCCGACGGTCTCGGCCATCGCCGTCGTCGACATCAGCGACAGGAGCGCGGTGGCGGCAAGGGTTCGTTTCATGTCTCGTTTCCTCCTCTGGTGGTTGCCGGCACGCTGTCCCGCGCGCCGGATAGTTCCTCGCGGGCTATGGGATGCGCGGGGGGATGCGCGGGGGGATGCGCGGCTCAGGCATAGTCGACCCAGACGCCGCCGAGGTCGGCGGAGCGGACGCAGTTCTCGACCCAGCGCACCCCCTCGACGCCGGCGTGGACGTCGGGGTAGCGCAGGCCGGCGAGGCGGGCGGCGTCGCCGGCGTCGGTCGCCTCCATCGCCACGGCGAAGCGGGCGTAGAGGTTCGCCCACGCCTCGAAGAGCCCCTCGGGATGGCCCGCGCCGATGCGGTCGTCGGCGCGCGCCGGGGCATGGAGGTAGTCCATGCCGCGGTCGAGGATGCGCACGGGCTCGCCCTGGACCTCGAAGCGCAGCTGGTTCGGATGCTCGTCCCACCACTCGATCGACGCCCGCGCGCCGACGATGCGGACCTTCTGGCTGTGGGTCGAGCCGGCGTTGACCGCACTCGCCCAGAGCGTCCCGAAGGCGCCGCCCTCGTACTCCATCAGCGTGACGGCGTTGTCCTCGAGCGGTGCCCGGCTCCTGACGAAGCTCTGCCGCGCGCACATCAGCCGCCGGATGCGGAGGTCGGGCACGATCACCTGGCTGATGTAGAGCGGATGCGTCCCGATGTCGCCGAGCACGTAGGACGGTCCCGCGAACGCCGGGTCGACGCGCCAGCGGGCGCCGGGGTTGGTCTCCTCGACGGCGCTCGCGTGGTAGCCGTGGGCGAACTGGAGGTTGACGAGGCGGATCTCGCCGAGCTCGCCCGCCGCCACCATCGCGCGCGCCTGCTCGATGAGCTGGTGCCCGGCGTAGCCGTAGGTGACGCCGACCACCTTGCCCCGCGCCGCGGCGAGGGCGGCGAGCTCCTCGGCCTCGGCGACGGTGAAGCACAGCGGCTTCTCGCAGACGACGTGGAGCCCGTGCTCGAGCGCGGCCCGGGCGATCTCGTAGTGGGTGTCGTTCGGGGTCGCCACCGTCACCGCCCCGATGCCGTCGGCGCGCGCCGCCTCGGCGGCGAGCATCGCGCGCCAGTCGGGGTAGCAGCGCGCCGGATCGACCCCGAGCTCGATCCCGAACGCCCGTCCCCGCCCGGGGTCGAGGTCGAAGGCGCCGGCGACGAGCTCGAAGGTGCGGTCGCGCAGCGCGGCGGAGCGGTGGACGTAGCCGATCTGGCTGCCGCGGCCGCCGCCGACCATCGCCCAGCGGATCGGTGCGGCGGTGCGGCGTTCCCCGTGGATCATCGCGTTCCCCCTCAGAAGCCGACGGATTTCAGGTAGTCGCGGCTGGCGCTCACGTCGCCGAGGCTGTCGTCGGCGCTCCGCGGGTCGCGCTCCTGCTCGACGGTGATGAAGCCCGCATAGCCGATGCGCTCGAGCAGCGCCCGGATCGCCGGGTAGTCGATGACGCCGCGGCCGATCTGGCACATGACGCCCTGGGCGCAGGCCTCGAAGAAGCGGATGCGCTCGCCCATCACCCGGTCGTAGACCGCCCGGTCGATGTCCTTGAAGTGGATGTAGTCGAGCCGGTCGGCGTAGCGTTCGAGCGTCGCGATCGGGTCCATGCCGGCGTAGTAGCAGTGCCCGGTGTCGAGGCAGAGCCCGACCTCGCGGGCGGGCAGGTCGGCGGCGATCCGCGCGATCTCGTCGGCGAACTCGACGTAGCCGCCGGCGTGGGGATGCAGGACGGCGCGGACGCCGTGCCCGGCGGCGCGGGCGGCGATGGCGCGGACGTTGGCGACCATGCCCGCCCAGGCGTCGTCGTCGAGCCGCGGGGCGCGGTCGGAGTGGCCGGCGGCGAGGTCGCGCTCGTCGTGGCCCCAGTCCATCACCGTGAGGTAGGGCGTCGCGTGGCGCTGCCGCGGCCCCGGCGCCGGCTGGGGCAGGCGCGAGACCAGCGCGCAGATCTCGTCGGTCTGGCGCAGGAGGTTGTCGCGGTTCGCCGGCGAGACGAGGTCGTCGAAGATCGTCCCGGCGACGATGAAGAGACCCCGCGCCCGCAGCGCCGCCGAGACCCGCGGCAGGTCGAGCGGCATGTAGCCGTAGGGACCGAGCTCGAGGCCGCCGTAGCCGGCCGCCGCCACCTCGTCGAGCACCCGCTCCCAGTGCGGCAGGTCGGGGCGCGCGACGTCGTCGACCCCCCAGCAGCAGGGGGCGGTGGTGATGGTGATGCCCATCTCTTCCTCCCGGCGGGGCTCCCGTTGCGATCGCGGATGCCCGATTTTGTGGCAACAGGGATACCGGCGGCGGCCCCGAGGGTGGTAGAGGAGTCTTGAGGGGATCCCCTCAACGGCGGGAGGGACGTGCGTGGCCGGGGGCCGCAAGCCGACGATGACCGACGTGGCGCGGGAGGCGGGCGTCTCGCTCGCCACCGTCGACCGCGTGCTGAACGGCCGCGGCGGCGTCGCGCCGGCCAAGGCCGGGCGCATCCTGACCGCGGCGAAGCGCCTCGGCCTCGACCGGGCGCTGGCGGCGCCGCCGGGGCGGACGCTGCGGGTCGCGGTGCTGATCCAGCCGCCGGCCAACGCCTTCCACGCCGACCTCCGCGCCGGCATCCAGCTCGCCGCGCGCCTCTACCACGACCTCAACCTGCAATTCCTCGTCCACCACATCGACCCCCGCGACCCCGCCCGCACCGCGGCGATGGTCGTCGAGCAGGGCGCCCGCTGCGACGCGATGATCCTCTCCGGCCCCGACGACGCCCGCGTCGCCGCGGCGGTGCGCGGGCGCGCCGCCCAGATCCCGATCGTGACGATGGCCGACGACGTGCCCGAGAGCGGCCGGGCGGCCTTCGTCGGCCCCGACGACCGCCAGGCCGGGCGGATCGCCGGCGACCTCTTCGGCCGCCTCGTCGGGCGCGAGGGCGGCAACGTGCTCATGGTCATCGGCAGCGTCGACATCCGCGGCCACCGCGAGCGCGTGAAGGGGCTCCGCGCCGTCCTCGCCCGCTTCTATCCCCAGACGACGGTCGGCGCCGTCGTGGCGAGCGGCGAGGACGCCGACCGGGCGGGCCTTCTCGTCACCCACGCCCTCGCCGCCGACCCGCTGGTGCGCGGGATCTGCCTCGGCACCACCGGCGCCCGCGAGGTCGCCGCGGCGGTGGTGCGGGCGGGCGTGCGCGACCGCGTCGCCATCGTCGTCCACGAGCTCACCCAGAGCCGCCGGACGTTGCTCAGGCAGCGCGAGATCGACGCGGTGATCGACCAGAACCCGGCGCTCGAGGCCCGCGTCGCCGTCGAGACCATCGCGCGCCTCCTCGGGCGCATGGAGGGCGAGCCGGCGAGCACGCGGACCGAGATCCGCATCTACACGCCCGAGAACGCCTGATCGCGACCACGGGCTGAGGTCATCGGCCGGAGATCATCGGCCGGAGATCATCGACCGGAGATCATCGGCCGGCCTTCCACGCCTCGTAGCGCGCCCTGGTCTCGGCGTT
>CAZEGY010000015.1:1917-20012 GCA_964511815.1 uncultured Rhodovulum sp. | reverse complement strand
GTATAACCCTCTGGAAAGGTGCGAAACGGCCGTGTGTCCGGCACGGGTGCGGGCGGTTTCGCCGAGGGCGATGCGGTGGGCGCCCGAGTTCCGCCAGAGCACGCCCGTCTGCCGGACTTCGCCGTCGGCCAGAAGCAGCGTCTTGCGGAACCGCAGCCCTTCGGGCCACGGCGGTGCCCAGTCGGGGACGATGGCCACGTCCAGTCCATGATCCACCATCGCTGCAATGGCGTCGAGGGCGTCGAGCTCCAGCCACTCGCGCACGACCAGCCGCTTCTCCGTCAGGTAGTCCTCGACGATCTGCCCGCCCCACGGGTTGCGGTCGTACCGGACGAACCTGAACTCCGAGCCGCGCGCCGGCGCTCTGGTCAACTTTGCTCAACCGCCTTCGGCGGGTAGTCTGCCGGCGACGGGATCGGTCCACGGAAGGGGCGCGGGAATGACCATTCGGAGCAAGTTCGGCCGGTTGGGAACGGACAGCGCGCCGGGACAGGAAGTGCGCCTGAGAACCTCGGCCGGCAGCTGGAAGGAGGGGGATGCCCTTCCGGGCCGGGCGGTGGATTTCTCGCACGGTGACGTGGACGCCCACGAGCCCACCCCCGGCGCGTTCGAGGCGTTCGCCGATGGCGTCCGGCTCGGCGGGGCGCAGGCCTACACCGAATACCGCGGGGCGGCGGCGATCCGCGAGATCGTGGCCGGGCGGCTCGCGGCGTTCACCGGGGCGCCGGTGGACGCGCGCAACGGCCTGATCGTCACCCCCGGCACCCAGGGGGCGCTGTTCCTCGCGGTGGCGTCGACGGTGGCGGCCGGCGACAAGGTGGCGATCGTCCAGCCGGACTACTTCGCCAACCGCAAGCTGGTCGAGTTCCTCGAGGCCGAGATCGTGCCCGTCCGCATGGCCTACGCGACGACGGCGGACGGCGCCGGGCTCGACCTCGACCAGCTCGCCGGGGCGTTCCGGGCCGGGGCGAAGGTCTTCCTGTTTTCCAACCCGAACAACCCGGCGGGGGTGGTGTACTCGGCGGACGAGATCGCCCGGATCGCCGCCCTGGCCGGTGCGTACGGCGCGACGGTCATCGTCGACCAGCTCTATTCGCGGCTGCTCTACGCGGGCGTCTCCTACACCCACCTGCGGGCGCAGGACGTCGCGGCGGAGAACGTCGTCACCATCATGGGGCCGTCGAAGACCGAGTCGCTCAGCGGCTACCGCCTCGGGGTCGCCTTCGGGTCGGCGGCGATCGTCGAGCGCATGGAGCGGCTCCAGGCCATCGTGTCGCTGCGGGCCGCCGGCTATGCGCAGGCGGTCCTGGGGACCTGGTTCGCCGAGCCGCGCGGCTGGATGGCGGCGCGCATCGCCGCGCACCAGAGGATCCGTGACGACCTCGTCGCCGGGTTCGGCGCGATCGACGGCTGCACGGTGCGGACACCGGGGGCGGGGAGCTACGTCTTTCCGCGGCTGCCCGAGCTGGCGATCGCGCCGCCCGACTTCGTCACCGCGCTGCGCGAGCAGGCGGGCGTCACCGTGACGCCGGGCACGGAGTTCAGCCCGCACGCGGCGCGCAGCATCCGGCTGAACTTCTCGCAGGACCATGCCGCGGCCGTGGCGGCGGTCGGACGCATCGCCGAGCTGGTCGAGAGATACCGTGCATGACGCGGGCGCCGGAGGGCTCGCGACCGATCCCGCAGGGCGACTGCGTCGCGGCGCGGCGCCACGGCGGGGTGATCCACACCGCGGGCATGACGCCGCGGCGGGCCGATGACCATCGCCTGCCTTCTCGCCAATTCCGTCACGGCGTGCTTACGATCGCTGGCGCAGCCGGCACCGCAGCGTCTTTCGGCCTGAGGCCCGGCCGGCGAATCCTCGAGCGGAGTGTCCCCCGATGTCCGATTGCTTCCTGACCGTCGCCTGTGCCTCGACCCGGGGCATCGTCGCCGCGACGGCGACGTTCCTCGCCGAACATGGCTGCAACATCACCGACAGCTCGCAGTTCGACGACGTCGAGACGGGGAACTTCTTCATGCGGATCGCCTTCCGCAGGGAGACCGACGTCGACATCGCCACGCTTCGGGATGAGTTCCCCGAGGTGGCGGAGCGTTTCGGCATGACCTTCGCCTTCCACAGCGAGAAAGACCGGATGAAGGTCATCATCATGGTGTCCCGCTTCGGTCATTGCCTCAACGACCTGCTCTACCGCTGGCGGATCGGCGCCCTGCCGATCGACATCGTGGCGGTGATCTCGAACCACATGGACTACCAGAAGGTGGTGGTGAACCACGACCTGCCGTTCTACTGCGTCAAGGTGACCAGGGAGAACAAGCCCCGCGCCGAAGCCCGGATCATGGAGATCGTCGACGAGTCCGGCGCCGAGCTGATCGTGCTCGCGCGCTACATGCAGGTTCTGTCCGACGACATGTGCCGGAGGATGTCCGGGCGGATCATCAACATCCACCACTCCTTCCTGCCGTCCTTCAAGGGCGCCAATCCCTACCGGCAGGCGCACGAGCGCGGGGTCAAGCTCATCGGCGCGACCTCCCACTACGTCACCGCCGATCTCGACGAGGGGCCGATCATCGAGCAGGACGTCGTCGCCGTGACCCATGCCCAGAGCCCGGACGACTATGTCTCGCTCGGCCGCGACGTCGAGGCGCGGGTGCTCGCGCGGGCGGTCCACGCGCACATCCATCGCCGCGTCTTCCTGAACGGCAACAAGACCGTGGTCTTTCCCGCCTCGCCGGGCTCCTTCGCCTCCGACCGGATGGGGTAGGAGCGGCCCGGGCCGCGGCCCGAGGACCGCGTCAGACCGGATCCCCGGCGGGGCCTGTCCGCCGCGGCCGGTCGAGTGCCCGGCCATCGCGACACGCCGCTTGCTCGGGGCGCCCGGGCAGCCTACCCATGTCGGGACATTCCAGTCCGGATGAGCCCGACGGAGGCGTTGTGGTCCGCGTCCTCGTGGTGTTCCTCGCGGTGCTGGCGGCCGGGCTCGCGCTCGGGACGCAGCTCACCTACTCCGCCGTCGAGACCGCCTATCGGGACGCGGTCGCGGCCCGGCTGCGGATGATCGCGGTGCAGGTGGCCGCGACGATCCAGACCACCCAGTCGCTCGGCATCGCCCTCGAGGCCCAGGACACGCTGCCGGCGCTCATCCGGAGGGAGGCCGCCGGGGTCCCGGACCTCGCCGCGATCGAGATCGCCGATGCCTCGGGGACGGTCCACTTCGCATCGACGCCGGCCAGCGGGGCGGGAGAGGGCGTGACCGTCCCGGTTCTCGACGACCTCGGCCAGCAGATCGGCACCGTCCGGATGCTCCGCGATGTCGCCGGCGCGACGGCCGGGCTCACCGCCCTGAAAGGGGGCCTGATGGCGCGGGCCCTGCCGATCGGCGTCGGCATGTTCGCCGCGGCCGGACTGGTCCTCGCCGCAGCGACCCGTCAACGCAAACCGGGAAGCCGCCGCTCCGACGACGGTGCAGCCGACGCTCGGCCCGGGCGGACGGCCGTACCCCGTACCTGGTCGCGCGCCACCGGGTCCCGGGGTCGCTTCAGCGACGCTATCGCCATCGTGCTCGTCGCGGCGCTGGCGATCGGGCTGGCGGCCATCGCCGGCGCGGCGGTACCGCTCGCGGAGCGGCTGCTTCTCCCGGAGACGACCGCTCGCGCCGAGGTCGCCTCGGTCTCGTTGGCCCGCCAGGTCGAGCGCGCGCTCGCCATCGGGGTTCCGCTCGACGGCCTCGTCGGTGCCCGCGAGGTCCTCGACGGGGTCCTCGCCGCCACCCCCGAGTTCGCCGCCGCCCGCCTTACGGCCGCCGACGGCCGCATCCTCGCCGAGGCCGGCCGCGCGACCGAAGCGGACCCGGTGGTCGTTCCGGTCGTCCACGGCGGCGTGGCGGTCGCGACCGTCGCCATCGTCCCCGACCCGGCCCACGTGCGGCGGCTGATCGCCGGTCTCTGGGTCAACCTCGGCATCGTGACGATCGTCACGGTTCTCCTCGCCATCGAGTTCCTCCCCCTCGTCTTCGGGCCGGAACCCGCGCCCGCCCCCGGCACCCGCACGGCCAGCGGGCCGCCGGAGCGCGCCGCCGCCACGGCGCTCGAGGCGCCACCGGGCGTGCCCCCGGGCGTGCCGCCGAGCGCGCGCGCCGTGCGGCTGCCGCTCTTCGTCTTCATGTTCGGTCACGAGATGACCCGACCGTTCCTGCCGGCGGTCGCCATCGACCGGGCGCGCGGCCTCTCGTGGATCGGCCCCGAGCTCGCGGTCGGCGTCGCCATCGCGCTCATGCTCGTCGTCGTCGCGGCGCTGCTCCTGCCGATGGCGGTGTGGTCGGCGCGTCGCGGGCGCGGCAGGGCGTTCCGCATCGGCTGCGGCGTCGCCGCCGGCGGCTACGCGGCCGCCGCCTTCGCGCCCGGCTACCTCGTCTTCCTCGCCGGCTGGGCGGCGGTCGGCGCCGGCTTCGCCATGGTCTTCGCCGCCGCCCAGGGCGCGGTCATCGACGCGACGCGCGGGCCGACGCGCACCCGCGGCCTGACGGTGATGGTCGGCGCGATCATGGTCGCCGCCCTCTGCGGCCCGCCCGTCGGCGGCCTCCTCGCCGCCCGGTTCGGCGCCGAGATCGCCTTCGCCGTGGTCGTCGTCGCGACGCTCGCCGCCCTGCACCTCGCCGCGGGTCTTCCCTCGAGCCCCGCCAGTGCCCCGGCGATCGCGCCGGGCCGCTGGCGCCACCTCCTGCGCGTGCCGTCGCTCGCCGCGCTCGTGCTCGGCGTCGCGCTGCCCGCGAAGCTGATGCTCGCCGGGCTGTGCTTCTTCCTGATCCCGGTCGAGCTCCTGCAGCGCGGCGCCGGCGAGGCGGAGATCGGCCGCCTGCAGATGGTCTACCCGATGGCGACGGTCTTCCTCGTGCCGGTCGTCTCGATGCTCGCCGCCGAGCTCCACCTCCGTCTGCCGTTCGTCGTCGCCGGCCAGCTCCTCTCCGTGTTCGCGGCGCTCCTCGTGCTGCACGGCACCGACGACTGGACCCTCGCGGCGCTCCTTCTCGTCTTCGGCGTCGCCCAGTCGATCCTCATCACCCCCCAGGCCGGGCTCGTCGGCGATCTCGTCGCCCGCTATGGCGGCGGGATCGGCGAGGACGCCGCCTACGGCCTCTTCCGGCTGGTCGAGCGCGCCGGCAGCGCCCTCGGCCCGGTGGTCGCCGGTATCACCATGGCGCGCTTCGGATTTTCTGTTTCCGTGCTGACGCTCGGTGCTATTGTCCTCGCCGGCACCGCGTTCTTCCTCGCGGCGCTCTGGATCGAAGGCCGGCGCGATGCGCGACGACGGCAAGCCTGAGGCGGGCGACGCGGCGCGGCTCTCGCGGCGCGCGCTTCTCGCCGGATCGTCGGTGCTGCTGCTGCCCGGCCGCGTCCGCGCCCAGCAGAGACCGCGGATCTACCGCATCACCTTCCGGGGACCGACCGAGGTCGAGGCGGGCTTCGCCGACTATCTCGCCGCCCACGAGTTCGACGTCGAGTACATCGACCGCGACATCGCCCGCGACCCGCGCCGGCTGCCGGCGCTCGTCGAGGAGATCCACGCGCTGCGGCCCGACCTCGTCTACACCTGGGGCACGCCCGTCACCCTCGGTATCGCCGGCCGCTGGGACGACCCGCCGTCGCCGGCCCACATCGCCGACATTCCGATCGTCTTCGCCCTCGTCGCCGCCCCGGTCGCCTCCGGGATCATGCCCGATCTCGCGAGCTCCGGGCGCAACGTCACCGGGGCGGTCCACGTGGTCCCGCTCGAGACCCAGATCCGGGCGATGCAGTCCTATCTCCCCTTCGACCGGCTCGGCGTCCTCTACAGCCGCTCCGAGCAGAACTCGCGGGCGATCGTCGCCGAGCTCGAGGGGCTCGCACCGACCCTCGGCTTCACCGTCACCTCCCGCACCTTCGCCGAGAACGCCGACGGCCAGCCCGTCGCCGACGGCGCGGAAGACCTCGTCGCTTCCCTCGCCGCCGACGGGGCCGACTGGCTCTACTACCTGCCCGACACCTTCCTCGGGACGATCTACGACCGGGTCTCCCCTGCCGCGCTCGCCAACGGCCTGCCGACCTTCGGCGCGGCGGAGCTCGCCGTGCGCGAGGGCGGCGCGCTCGTCGGGCTCGTCAGCCGCTACTACTCGGTCGGCCAGCTCGCCGCCTCCAAGGCGCTGCTGATCCTCCGCGACGGGGTGCCGCCGGAAGAGATCCCGGCGACCACGCTCCGGCGCTTCGCCCTCATCGTCAACATGGAGACGGCGACCGCGCTCGGGATCTATCCGCCGCTGGCCATGCTGAACTATGCCGAGGTCCTGTGACGCCGGCCGCGCCGGGGGAGGCCGGTCCGCACTGGCGCCCGCTCGGCCCTGCCGACGTGCCGGCGGTCGACGCGCTGCACCGCCGCGCGCTCGCGACCCTCGGCGACCCCGACTGGGTGCGGCCGGAGGCCACCGCCTTCTTCGCCGCGGTGCTCGGCCCGGACGGCTTCGGCCTCGGCATCGAGGCCGACGGCCGCCTCGTCGCCTATGGCCTCGTGCAGACCCGGCTCGAGGCCGAGGACGTCGCGGCGCTCCCCTGGCCGGACGCGCGACCGGCGGCGAAGCTCTGCGGCGCCGCCGTGGACCCGGAGTGGCGCGGACGCGGCCTGCAGGCGGCGCTCGCGGCGGAACGCCTGCGGCAGGGGCGCGCCCGCGGCTTCGGACGCTTCTTCGCGACGGCGGCGCCCGGCAACGTCGCGAGCTGGGCGAGCCTGCTCCGCGCCGGCATGCAGGTCGCCGCGCTCGGACCGCGCTACGGCGGTGCGCTGCGCTATACCCTCGTCGCCGACGAGCGCGCGCCGAGCGGCCCGGCGGTCGCGGTTCCGCTCGCGGACGAGACCGCCCAGGCGGCGCGCCTCGCGCTCGGCTGGCGCGGGACGTCGCTGTGCGCGGGACCTCCGCTCGCGCTCGAGTTCCGCCCGTGCGGCGCCTGACCGCCCACCGCCCGCGCATGTCGATCGACCTCGCGGTGATCGCGGCCAACTGGCGGCGCGTTCGCGCCGTCGTCCCCGACGCCGCGGTCGCCGCGGTGCTGAAGCGCGACGCCTACGGGCTCGGCCTCGAACCCGTGGCGGGGGCGCTCGCTGCCGAGGGATGCCGCGCGTTCTTCGTCGCCGATGCGGCCGAGGGCCGGCGGCTGCGGCGGGTGGCGCCCGACGCGGAGGTCTTCCTCCTCGACGGGGCCGGCAGCGGCGCGTCCCGCGACTTCGTGCCGGTGATCGCTTCGCTCGACGGCCTCGCCCGCGCGGCGCCCGGGCCGATCGCCCTGCTCCTCGACAGCGGCATCGGCCGGCTCGGGCTGACCGCCGCCGACGTGACGCGTCTCGCCGCCGAACCTGACCGCCTCGCTGGCCACGACCTGCGCCTCATCATGACCCACCTCGCGGGCTTCACCCGGCCCGACGATCCGGCGAACTGCGGACAGCTCGCGGCCTTCCGGGCGCTCGCGGCCGCGCTCCCGGCCGCGCCGCTCAGCGCCGCCACCTCGTCGTTCGCCTTCGCCGGACGGGCGTGGCACCTCGATCTCGTCCGCGTCGGCAGCGCGCTCTTCGGCATCCGCACCGCCGACGTGCCGGGCTACGACCCGTCGCCGGTGGTCCGGGTCGAGGCGCCGGTGGTCGCCGTGCGCGCGCTCGCGCCGGGCGAGCCGCTCGGCTACTACCGCCGCCGCGTCGAGCGGCCGACCCGGATCGCGACCCTCGCCCTCGGCTACGCCGACGGCCTGCCGGCGGACTTCACCGAGCGGGCCGTCGCCTTCGTCGACGGCCGGCCCGCCGCCTTCGTGGCGGAGGCGACGATGACGCTCACGACCATCGACGTGACCGGCCTGCCACCGGGCCGGCCCGCGCCCGGCGACTGGGTCGAAATCCTCGGGCCGAACCGGGACGCCAACGCCCTCGGGGCCGCGCTCGGCCTCAATCCCAACCGGCTGCTGACCGCCTTCGGCGCCAGCCAGCCCCGGCGCTATCGCCCCGCATCCGGCGCCGGGCCATGACCATCACCCTCGCCAACCGCATGGACGAGCTGCCGCGCCTGACCGAGGCCGTGGCCGCCTTCGTCGCCGAGCAGGGGATACGCGCGGACGACGGCTTCCAGCTCGCCCTCGTCCTCGAGGAGATCTTCACGAACATCGTCAGCTACGCCTTCGACGAGCCCGGCCGCCACGAGGTCGAGGTCGCCCTCGAGCGCCGCGACGGCGTCGTTTACGTCCACGTGTCCGACGCCGGCCGGCCGTTCGATCCGCGCGACGTGCCGCCGCCGGACCTCACCGCCGACCTCGAGCTGCGCCCGATCGGCGGGCTCGGCGTCCATTTGATCCGTTCGCTCACCGAAAATCTTGCCTATGAGCGGCAGGCAGGCATCAATCACCTGAGCTTTCGCAAGACGCTCAGACAATCCGACGGGGACTGACGCATGGAGATCGCAGAGCATACCGAAGCCGAGCAGCTGGTAATCACCCTCGGCGGCCGGCTCGACAGCAACACCTCGCCCGATCTCGACCAGCTGCTCTGCCCGCGCATCGAGACGGCGACTTCGGTGATCGTCGACATGACCCGCCTCGACTACGTCAGCTCCGCCGGCCTCCGCATCCTGCTCAAGGCCGCCAAGATCGCCCGCGCCTCCCAACACCGCCTCGCGCTCGCCGGCCTCACACCGCAAGTGCAGGAAGTCTTCGACATCAGCGGCTTCACCGCGATCTTCACGATCTACGGCACCCGCCAGAAGGCCATCGAGGCGCTCCGTTGACGAGCGTGCCCGACGCCCATTTCCGCCGCCGCATCGGGGCGGTGCGCCACTGGCTCACGAACGTGCCACCGGGGCCGAGGCGCACCAGGCCCGAGGAGATCCTCTACGGCCTCGACGAGCGGCCGCCGCTCGGCACGCTCCTCGGCATCTCGGCCCAGCACCTGCTCCTCGCGGTGATGCTGTCGCTCTACGCCGTGCTCGCCGCCCGCAACCTCGGGCTCGACGCCGCGGGCACCGCCCGCTACGCCGCCGCCAGCATGTTCTGGATCGGGCTCGGCACCGTCCTCTACGGCTTCCGCACCCGCCTGACCCCGGGCATCCCCTTCGTCAACATCCCGAGCCCGGTCTCGCTCGGCACCTACGTCGCGGTGACCGGCCTCTACGGGCCCGGCGCCGCCATCGGCGCCTTCGTCTTCGCCAACGTCGTCCTCTTCGTCGGCGCCGCCTGGCTGCCCCGGCTCCGCGCCTACTTCCCGCCCGAGGTGACCGGCGTCGCCGTGCTCATGCTCGGCGTCTCGCTGATCCCCGAGGCGGTCGGCGCGAGCTTCGGGGTCGACGAGGGCGGCCCGGTCTCGGGCGCCGCCTTCGCCGCGGCGATGACGACGCTCGCCGCCATCGTCTGGGCCTCGGTCTGGGGCCCGCCGCGGGTGCGGATCATGGCCGTGCTGATCGGCACCGTCGCCGGCATTCTCGTCGCCGCCGCCCTCGGCGTCCTCGACCTCGAAGGGATCGAAAGCCTCGGCGGGATGCCCGCCTTCGCCTTGCCGGCGGCCGGCCGCGAGCTCGGCTGGCCCGCACTCGTCCCCGCCGCGATCCTCCCGGTCTTCCTCGTCGAGGCGCTCGGCGCGATGGACCAGCTCGCGAGCACGCTCACCCTCGACAAGCTCAACGACGCCAGGTGGCGCCGCGCCGACATGCCGATGGTGGCGCGCGCCGTGCGCACCCTCGCCATCGGCAACGTCCTTCTCGCCGCGAACGGGCTGCTGACCAGCGGCTCGTCCTCGGCGAACCTCGGCCTCGCCCACGCGAGCGGCGTCATGTCGCGCCACATCGCCTTCGTCGCCGGCGGCATGATGATGCTCATCGCCTTCATCCCGGCGGCGTCGGGACTGATCGTCTTGACGCCCGGCCCGGTCGTCGGCGCCATCCTCGTCTACACCTCCGCCTTCATGATCGTCGCCGGCATGGACCTCATCCTGTCGCGGATGCTGAACACCAAGCGCAGCTTCACCATCGGCATCTCGATCGTCGCCGGCGTCACGGTCTACGCGCTCCCCGCGCTCGTCGACGAGGCCCCGGGCTGGAGCAGCACCATCGTCAGCTCCGGCCTCACCGTGGCCGCCATCGCGGCGATCCTGCTCAACCTCGTCTTCCGCATCGGCGTGCACCAGACCGCCCGCACGACGATCGAGACCGGCGGCGGCAGCGCCGAGGTCGCCGACTTCCTCGAGCACTGGGGCAAGGCCTGGGGTGCCCGTCGCGAGGTCATCGTCCGCGCCGGGCTCGCGATCGGCGAGGCGCTGGAGATCCTCGACCAGACCGGGGCCATCGACGGGCGCGCCGAGCTCGTGGCCCACTTCGACGAGGTCGACCTCGTCTGCACCCTGCGCTACGCCGGCGAACCGCTCCAGCTCGGCGCGGCCGACATCAACGTCGCCGCCATGCTCGACGCCGACGACGAGGAGATCGAGCGCGGCATGCGCCAGGTCTCCGCCCTCATGGTGACCCGCCTCGCCGACAAGGTGCGCTCCGCGACCGGCAGGACCGGCAAGGCCGAGCTCACCCTGCAGTTCGAGCACTGAGGCGATGGGTCTCGGCCGACGGCTCGGGCTCGCGATCCTGGCTCCGCTCGTCCTGGCCGTGGCCGCCTGCTTCGCCGTCGCCTTCCTCCTGCCCGAGCACCTGTCGCGGCAGGCGCAGGAGGCCCGCCTCGTCTTCCGGCTCGAGGCGCTCCGGGCCGCGACCGAGGCCAACCTCGCGCTCGGGCTCCCGGTGACCGAGCTCGCCGCCACGCAGGAGCTGATCGAGCGGGCCGAGCGCGCCGACCCCGACCTGCTCGCCATCGACGTCTTCGCCGCCGACGACGGCGTCACCCTCTACTCGACCGACCTCGGGGTGATCGGCGAGGCGGTGCCCGGCGCGTGGACCGCCGCGGCCACCCGGACCCACGGGGTGGCCGGGCGCTGGGTCCTGCAATCCGAAGGCGAGACCCTGTTCGGCCTCCCCGTGCGCGACGATCTCGGCGACGTCGTCGCCGAGATCGCCATCGTCACCGCCACGGCGACGCTCGGCGAGCCGGTGGCGGCGCTCCGTCGCACCCTGACCGGCGTCGCGCTGTGGGTCGTCCCGCTGGCGCTCGGCCTCGGCGCCGTGGCCGCGGCGCGCCTCGCCCGCAGGCTCGGGGCGCCCGGCCGCGCCGCGGCGGCCGCGCTTCACGACGGCACACCGGGCGACGCCCGCGCGCTCGCGGCCCGCCGGGCATGTCTCGACGCGCTCGCCGGGATCGAGCGCGCCCGCATCGACCTCGAGACCCTCGAGCATGCGGCCTGACCGCGACGCCCTGCGCTGGCTCCCGCTCCGGGCGGGGGTCGTCGCCGCCCTCCTCGTCGGGCTCGTCGCCGTCGCCACCACCCTCGTCGCCCTGCGGATGGAGGCGCCGCTCGAGCGCGAGCGTGCCGCCGGGCAACGCGCGGTCCACGAGCTGCTCTCGGAAGAGGTCGGCCGCGCGATCTCCCTCGGCATCCCGCTCGCCGCGCTTCCCGACCTGGAGTCGCACCTCGAGACCACCCTCGGGCAGTTCCCCGACCTCAGCGCCGCGACGATCGCGATGCCCGATGGCTTCCGGGCCGCGGCGGGCAGCGCCGGGCCGGACGACGTCGCGCGCGCCGGGCCGCTCGGCGCCGGCACCCTGACGCTCTACCGCGTCCCCGACGGCAGCCTGGCGCCGGCGCTCTGGTCGGCGGCGGCGATCGCGGTCCTCGGCGCCGGGCTCGCCGCCGCCCTCCTCTCCTGGCTTCTCGTCTGCCGCCCGGCGCGCCGCGGCGAGGCCGCGCTCGCCGGCCGCCTCGCCGCGATCGACGCCGGCGACTTCGCGACGGCCCCCGTCGCCCTCGGCGGATTGCCGAGCGAGGCCCTCGCGGTCGCGCTCGAGGAGTGGCGGATGCGGGTGGCACGGCGACGCCGTCTGCTCGGGGAGCAGGCGGCGGGGGTGCGGGCGATCGATTTCGACGGCAGCATCGCCCGGCAGGTCGACGCCATCCTCGCCCGCGCCGACGCCGGTCGCCGCTTTCCCGACCCCCGGGGCTGAGCGGCGATGCTCAGGCACCGCATCCTCCTCATCTTCACGCTCGGCATCGGCCTCCTCGCCCTCGCGTTGAGCTGGACCGCCGCCCAGCGCGACCGGCTGATCGAGGAGCAGGTCAGCAACCTCACCACCCGCGGCCAGGCCGCGGTCTGGCGGGAGCGCGCCGAGGTCCAGGCCCTCGCCCTCGCCGCCCTCGCCGACGAGATCGCGGCGAGCCGCGCGCTGGCCGACACCCTCGCCGACGGCGACCGCGACGACGTCGCCAGCGCCATCGCCGTCACCCTGCCGGAGGTCGCGGCCCGAACCAGCGTCTTCGAGATCGTCGACGCCGCCGGCCGGCAGCTCTACAGCGAGGCCGAGCGGCTCGAAGGCCGGCGTCCGCTCGATCTCGGCACCCTCGCGGACGTCATCGGCGGCCGCCGCGTCACCGGGCTGCGCCAGGACGGTCCCGACCGCTTCCTGACCCTGCACGCCTTTCCACTGACCCTGCCCGACGGCCGCACCGTCGCCGTCACCATCGGCGGCGACGCCGACCCGATCCTGCGCACCTTCTCCGACGCGCTCGACGCCCCGGCGTTCCTCGTCAACCCGCGCGGGCGCGTCGTCACCGGCACCGATCCCGGCCTCTGGGACCGGGTCGCGCCGGCGATCCCCCTCCGCCGCGCGAGCTTCTCGCTCTTCGAGCACGATGGCCGGCGCTACACCCTGACCGCGGTGCCGGTCGCCGACCTCGGCGGCGGGCAGGCCGCGCTCGCCGTGACCCTGCGCGACGCGACGGGGCCGCTCGGGCAGCTCGTCCACCAGCGCCGGATCGCGGTCTTCGGCGTCGGGCTCGGCCTCGTCGCGCTCCTTCTCGGCATGTACCTCTACCTTCGCCGCGCCTTCCGGCCGCTCGACTCGGCGATCGACGTCCTCGACGCGCTGGCGCGTGGCGACACCAGCGTGCGGGTGGAGGCCAGCGGCCAGGGCGAGATCGGGCGCATCGCCGCGGCGGTCGACCGCTTCCGGCGCCATCTCGTCGAGCTCGGCGAGCTCCGGCTCCAGGCCGACCACCGGGCCACGCGGCAGGAACGCCTGATCCGCGCCCGCATGAAGGACCTCGCCGGCGCCCTCGACGACACCGCCCGCGCGGAGATCGTCGCGCTCCTCGACCACGACGCCCCGGCGGCGGCCGAGGACGCGCCGTCGGACCTCGCCCTCCTCGCCAACGTGCTGCACCTGCTGTCGCGGCGCATCACCGAGCAGCACCGCCGGCTGACCGACATGATCGAGGACCTGCGCGAGGCCATCGTCACCCGGGCACGCCTCGCCGGCATCACCCAGGAGCTCGAGATCGCCCGCCAGCTCCAGGCCTCGCTCCTGCCCGACTCCTTCCCCGACGTCCCGGGGTTCGCGGTCGAGGCCCGGATGACCCCGGCCCGCGAGATCGGCGGCGACTTCTACGACTTCTTCGAGGTCTCGCCCGACCGCTTCGTCCTCGTCGTCGGCGACGTCTCCGGCAAGGGCGTGCCCGCCGCGCTCTTCATGGCCATCGTCCGCACCCTGGTCCGCGCCGCCACCCGCTACGAGCCCGACCCGGCGCGCTGCATCGGCATCGTCAACGAGGTGCTCGCCGAGGAGAACGAGCAGATGATGTTCGTGACCCTCTTCTACGCCGTGCTCGACCCCCGCACGCGCCGCCTCACCTACGTCAACGCCGGGCACAACCCGCCCCTCCTCGTCGGCCCGGGCGGCGCCACCCGCTTCCTGCCCGCGACCGGCGGCATGGCCGCCGCCGTCCTCGAGGGCTTCGTCTACCGCAGCCGCAGCGAGACGATGGCACCGGGCGAGACCCTGCTCGTCTACAGCGACGGACTGACCGAGGCCTTCGACCCCGACGACGTCGGCTTCGGCGAGGACCGCCTCCGCGCCCTCGCCAGCGCGCTCGACGACGGCCGTTCGCTGCCCGACTTCACCCGTGGCCTTCTCGACGGCCTCGACGCCTTCGTCCGCGGCGCCCAGCAGTCCGACGACATCACCCTCCTCGCCCTGCGCTGCCACCGATGAACCGCCCGACCGGATCGCCGACCCCCCTGCCGCCGTCCGGCCGGTCCGCCACCGAAAAGGGAAGGCGCGCCGCATGATCGAACCGCTCGCCGCGTTCCGGGGCTGGCTCGCTCCGCCGCCACCACACGGCCGTCGTCACAAGCCGAAGGACATGCTCTACGGCATCGACGACCGGCCGCCGCCGGCCACGCTCGTCGCCGTCGCCGTCCAGCACGTGCTGCTCGCGCTCATGCTGGCGGTCTTCGCCGTGCTCGCCGGGCGCGGCATCGGCCTCGACCCGACGAGAACGGCCGCCTTCACCGGCGCGTGCCTGTTCTGCCTCGGTCTCGGAACCGCGGCCTACGGCGTCCGCAGCCGCTTCACGCCGGGCCTGCCGCTCGTCAACATCCCGAACCCGGCCACGCTCGCGACCTACATCGCCGTCGTCAACGTCTTCGGCCTCGAAGCGACCGTCGGCGCCTTCCTCGTCGCCAACGTCGTGATCTTCCTGCTCGCGGGCACCCTGCCGCGGCTCCGCGCCTACTTCCCGCCGGAGGTCATCGGCGTCGTCGTGCTGATGCTCGGCGTCTCGCTCCTGCCCTATGCCGCGCGCGCCAGCGTCGGGATGGACCGCGGCGGCCCGTTCTCGGCCGTGGCCGTCGCGGTCGCCGCGGTCACCCTCGCGGGGATCGTCTGGCCCGCGGTCTGGGGCGCCCCGCGCCTCCGCATCATGGCGGTGCTGATCGGCACCGTCGCGGGTCTCGCCGCCGCGGTCGCTGCCCGGCTGATCGACCCGGCCGCGGCCGACCTCGTCGCGAGCCTCCCCGCGATCGCGCTCCCGCTGCCCGGCCTCGGGATCGGCTGGCCGCGCTTCGAGCTCGCGGCGATCCTGCCGGTGCTGCTGATCGAGGTGATCGCCGCCACCCGGCAGTCCGCCAACGCCCTGACCCTCGACAAGCTCAGCGACGAGAAGTGGCGGCGCGCCGACATGTCCCTCGTCGCCCGCGCGGTGCGGACCCTCGCGGTCACCAACGTCCTCCTGTCGTCGATGGGCCTGCTCACCGGCACCTCGGCGTCGGCCAACGTCGGGCTCGCCAACGCGAGCGGCGTGATGTCGCGCCAGGTGGCGGTGCTCGCCGGCGCGATGATGATGGCGCTGTCCTTCGTCCCGGCGGTGTCGACGCTGATCGTCCTGGCGCCGGGGCCGGTCGTCGGCGGCATTCTCGTCTATACGGCGGCCTTCATGATCGTCGCCGGCATGGACCTCGTCCTCTCGCGGATGCTGAACACCAAGCGCTCGTTCGTCGTCGGCATCGCGATCGCCGTCGGCATGAGCGTCTACATCATCCCCGAGATGACCGCGGCGGCGCCGCAATGGAGCTACACCATCGTCAGCTCCGGCCTGACCGTCGCCACCCTCGTCGCCGTCGTCCTCAACATGGTCTTCCGGATCGGCGTCAGCCAGAGCGCGACCATGACGCTCGACCCGCACGGGCGCGCCGACGCGGCGACCGAGTTCCTCGAGACCTGGGGCGCGGCCTGGGGCGCCCGCCGCGAGGTGATCCTGCGCGCCGGCATGGCGGTCGGCGAGGCGGTCGAACTGCTCGACCGCTCGGGCGCGATCCGTGGTCCGGCCGAGCTTCACGCCGCCTTCGACGAGGTCACCCTCGTCTGCCGGCTGCGCTACCCGGGCACCCCGCTGCGGCTAAGCCCCGGCGACGTCGACGTCGCCGCGCTGCTCGATGCCGAGGACGCACGCCTCGACGCCGAGATCGAGCGGGTCTCGGCGCTGCTCGTGTCCCGCCTCGCGGATCGCACCCGCGCTGCGGCCCACGGCGAAGCCGCCGAGCTCCTGCTCGTGTTCGACCACTGAGGAACGTCGCTCCTGCGCAACGTCCGGCGCGGGAGCGTGGCCGCCGATCCCCGCTACGGATCACACCACGATCTGGGCGAGCGCCTCGAGCTGCACGATCGACCGGGCACCGGGCGCCTCCTCCGCGCCCGCTCCGGCGAGCGGGTCCGCGGCCACGAGCGGGCCGAAGTCGAGCCCGGTCAGTTCCGCGACGTCCGCGACCCGGACCTGGAACGTCTTGTACGCCGAGAAGGCGAAGCCCTCCGCCGCTTCGGTGACGCCGCGCTGCGCCAGCAGGTCCTGGATCAGCTGGCCCTGGCTGAGCAGGTAGGCGGTGGCGTGGAGGCGCAGCGTGTCCGACTCGTCGGCGGCCAGCATCGCGACCACCTTCCAGAAGCTCAGCGGCAGCACGATGCTCCCGAACTCGGGATCGGTGTCGGCGTAGGCAGGCCCGGTGAACACGCAGGCGCGGAACCCGTGGGTGCGCACGTTGCCGAGCAGGTAGTCCTCGAGGCCGAGCCACAGGTCGCGGCTGCGGTTCAGGCCGGCGTGCTGGGGGCTCGCGTTGGTGTAGTGGAAACTGTCGAGATCGGCCCGCCGCGCTTCCGCGTCGCTGTCGCCCCAGTTGGTGTCGGCGCGGCGAACCATGTGCCCGCGGTCGATCGCCGCGTCGCCATAGGAGGCCTGGTCGAGCTGGATCGCGCGGGGAATGCGCAGGTCGTGGAACCACACGTCGTTGCCGCGCTTGACCGGGCGGAAGCGGGCGCCGTCGACGTTGTGGGCCGCGACGAGCGGTCCCTTGCGAAGGGTGCTGTAGAGGACGCCGAAGTGCTGGTAGCGCAGCTCGTGGGGCCGGTCGTCGGTCGCGTCGTCGGGACGCGCGAGGTCGTCGAGGGCAGGGCCGGACGGCATCGGCAGCGGCACCGACGCGACCTGGAGAAACTCCGGATCGTAGCCGCGGCGCTCGGCGAAGAACGCACTGTCGTGCGCGCCGTCGCGCGCCTCGGTCGGCGCGGACGGCCCGCCCGGGCCGGCGCCCCCGCCGCCGGTACCGGCGAGCAGGCCCTTGAGGGTGCCGATCCGCACGGCGCTGTTCTCGATCCCGTACTCGCCGGCGTAGTGCAGGCCGACGACCGCCTTGCGCGACAGGCTGATGACGGGCGAGCCGGAGTTGCCGCCGAGCGTCGTGCAGTCGTGGCCGAGGACGCTCACCCCCGGCCGCACCCGGAGCCGCCCCGGAGCGAAGCGCTTCACGTCGTAGAGGCCGCGGAAGTACCGCTCCATCTCGGTCGGATCGTTGCGGAATCCGTCCGCCGCGGGATACCCGACCACCGCGACGATCTCGTCGTCCTCGCCGTCCGCCTCGGCGGGGTCGAGCGGAACGAGCCCGGCCCAGACCTCCTCCGACGCGGTGACGCGGGCGAGGGCCACGTCGGCGGAGATGTCGTCGGCGATGTAGGTGAACCGCTCGATCGGCAGAAGCTGCTCGGGGCGCGACGGGACGCCGCTCTCCTCGCCGAGGTCGAGCTCCGCCCCGTAGGGGAGCCCCGATCGCGAGGGCAGGAAGATGCCGCTGCCGTCCCGGCGCCGCTGCGCGACGATCCGGGCCACGTGGCGGTTGGTGACCATCAGCCGCTCGCCGTTCGCCGCCCCGCCGACGAGCCATCCGGTGCCGCCCCAGCTCATGTCGTGATTGCGGAACTCGACCCGTCCGACCGACGGCAGGAGGTGCTCGACCTGCGCGATCTGCCCGTCGATGTCCTCGGGGAAGCCATCGAGCCCGCGCAGCGTCTGCTTGCCCTCGACCTTGCCGTTGGCCACCGCCAGCGGCGGGCGCCCCGAAGCCTTGACGATCGCCTCGAGGAAGGACGAATTCACGCCGATCGCCTCGAGCTGCCGGGGCTCGACGCCGAGCGCCTCGGTGACCTTCTCGCGGGAGATGCCGCCGAAGGCGGCGAGCTCGTCGAGCACCGGGTTGCCGCGCTCGAGCGCCTTGCGGACCGTGTCGTAGGCGCCCCGCGCGGCGAGGCCTTCGAGGCGGCTCGTGGCTTCCCTGCGGTCGGTCATGGCGTTCCTCCTGATCTGCGGGCTCCGCTCGGCGCTCCCCCCGACCCGCCGTCCG
>CAZEGY010000015.1:0-1817 GCA_964511815.1 uncultured Rhodovulum sp. | reverse complement strand
CGCGGCCAGCTCCGCCTCGGTGTGCATCGCCTCATCCCCGAGGCGCGAGCCCGACCGCCGCGCGCAAGGCGGGGCGGTCCGCCAGCCCGCGCTCGAGGCCGGGGCTCGCCCGCTCCGGTCGCGCGAGGCTCTCGGCGCCGCCCGCGACGGCCCGCTGGCGCGCGCCCGCGCGGTAGCTCAGCCACAGGATCTCCGGCGCGTAGGCCTCGAGCTCCGGGCCGAACTCCTCCGCCGCCTCCGGTCGATGGTTCGCGAGGTGCGCGGCGAGGATCTGGGAGGTGGACTGCATCGTGTCGGCCGCCATCGGCGCGGCCTCGGCGACGGCGGTGGGCAGGGGGTTGCGAAGCGCGAGGTCGGCGTCGACGATCCCGGCGCCGAGGTCGCGGGCCCCCTGCCAGACGGCCGGCGGCACGAGCCCGCGGGTCAGGCAATCGCGGAAGAGGGTGAGCACGGTGGTGCCGATGCGGTCGGCGTGGGCCTTCAGCTGCGCCCGCCCGCCGTGACGGGCGATCCATAACGCGGCGACCCCGCCGGTCAGCGAGGTGGCGAGGGTGGTGCCCTGCGCCGCCCGGATCCCGGTGTCGGGGTCGTTCGGCTTGTTCTTCGCCGCGCCCCAGACGTTCTCGCCCGGCGCGGAGACGGTGACCTCCGGCCCCCGTCCGGACTTGGCCCAGGGCGTGCGGGACCGGGTGGTCGCGGCCACCGCCACCGCCAGCCCCTGCGCCGCGTAGGCGGCGGGAAACACCACGCTCGGCCAGCAGTTCCCGGCCGCGCACACCGTCACGAGGCCGGCGGCGCGGGCGTCGCGGAGCGCCTTCTCGGTCGAGGCCACGCGGGTCGGGCCGCCGAGCGCCATGGCGATGACGTCGGCTCCGCCGGCGATGGCGTGGGCGATGGCTCGGGGGATCGTCGTCTGGCGGAAGTCGATCACCGAGGTGATGGCGCGGATCGGCAGGATGCTCGCGGCCGGCGCGGCGCCGGTCACCGCCCCGGGGCCGCCGGTCTGGCCGGCGGCATCCGCGGTGCCGCGGCTCGCGACGACCGAGCAGACGAGGGTCCCGTGGCCGGGGAACTTGAGGAACCCGCTGGAGAAGCGGTCGGTCGCGTCGGAGCCGCCCTCGACGAAGTTGCCCTGTCCGCTGGCGCGGATCGCCCCGTCGAGCTCGCGATGCGTCGTGTAGCCGGTGTCGATGACCGCGACGGTGCTGCCCTCGCCCCGCGTCGTCTGCCAGGCGCGGACGGTGCCGATCTCGGCGTGCACCCAGCCGAACGGATTGCCGTTGTCCCTCGGCGTCTCGCAGGCGAAGAGCGCCGCCTCGGTCAGCTCCTGCCCCAGGGCGGCGGCACCGTAGAGACTGTCGGACAGCACCGGGTTGGCATCGGTCGCCCCGAGCGTCGCGCGCATCGCCCGCGCGAAGGCGAAGACCTCCGGCTCGCGGCCGCGGGACCTGACGAACGGGAACTCGACGAAGAAGAAGCGGTCGGTCTCGCCGCCGAACGCCGTCGAGACGCGGGCAGCCGCGTCAGGAAGCTCCCGCGCGACCGCGTCACCCACCTCGGAAGCCGACAGTTCCTCGGCGAAAACGAGCTCGATGGTCAGGATGTCCGCGAGCGGATCTTGCAATGCAAGGTATTCTTGTAACATTTCCGTATCCCGGTTGGACACGACTTCATGAAAATACGCCATGGTGACGCCGGTCTGCTCTCGTGTCAACTGGAAAGCAGCCTGTACAGGCCGCGCGCGACCTGTCCGCACGGAGTATTCGAGACGGCCGATCTCCCGCGGACGACCTCGGGCGCGCCCGTCGGGCGCCGCC
>CAZEGY010000014.1:5209-20281 GCA_964511815.1 uncultured Rhodovulum sp. | reverse complement strand
CGATGACCGGGTGGATCATGTGGTCGCTGTCGTCGCTGTTCCAGAACGTCGGCGTCATCCGCGAGGGCATGGAGACGATCGCCCAGCCGATCGCGCTCACCGACGCCGACGGCGCCGGCAGCCTGAGGGTGACGGCGGGCGAGATCGTCCTCGACCGGGTGAGCCATCACTACGGCCGCGGCAGCGGCGGCCTGCGCGACATCGACCTGACCATCCGGCCGGGCGAGAAGGTCGGGCTCGTCGGGCGGTCGGGGGCGGGCAAGTCGACGCTCGTCAACCTGCTTCTGCGCTTCTTCGACACCGAGGGCGGCGCGATCAGGATCGACGGGCAGGACGTGCGGAGCGTGACCCAGGACTCGCTCCGGGCGCGGATCGGCATGGTCACGCAGGATCCGTCGCTCCTCCACCGCTCGGTGCGCGACAACATCCTCTACGGTCGCCCCGACGCCTCGGAGCACGAGATGGAGGTGGCGGCGAAGCGGGCCGAGGCGCACGACTTCATCCTCGGGCTCGAGGACGGCGAAGGGCGCATGGGCTACGACGCCCAGGTCGGCGAGCGCGGGGTGAAGCTCTCGGGCGGCCAGCGCCAGCGCATCGCGCTGGCGCGGGTGATCCTCAAGGACGCGCCGATCCTCGTCCTCGACGAGGCGACGAGCGCCCTCGACTCGGAGGTCGAGGCGGCGATCCAGGAGACGCTCTACGGCGTCATGCAGGGCAAGACGGTGATCGCCATCGCCCACCGGCTCTCGACCATCGCCCGCATGGACCGCATCGTCGTCCTCGACGACGGCCGGGTCGCCGAGGAGGGGACCCACGCCGAGCTCCTCGCCCGGGGCGGGCTCTACGCCCGCTTCTGGACCCGCCAGGCCGGCGGCTTCATCGACTGCGAGGCGGTCTCCGACGCCGCCGAGTGACCCACGGTCCCGCCCCGGCGGCGGGACCGTCCTGAAGCAACGGGAGACGAGGATGACGACCGCAAGGCCGCGCGTGCCGACGCCCATCGCCACGGACAGCGTCGCGTGGGAGGGCTTCGGCGAGGTGCCGAACTACCGCGCGCGGTGGCGCCACCTGACCCGCGCCGCCTGGGGGCCGGACTATCGCATCGGAGTCGTGGTCGAGGAGCTGCCGCCGGGCGGCAGGAGCGCGCCCTTCCACTATCACTTCGCCGAGGAGGAGCACGTCTACGTGCTCGACGGTATCGCCACGCTGCGCCTCGGCGACGCGACGCACCGCATGGCACCGGGCGACTACGCCTGTTTCCCGGCCGGGCAGCGGGCGGGGCACTGCCTGCTCAACGAGTCCGAGGCGCCCGCCCGCTTCGTGGTGGTCGGCGAGCGGAACCCGGGTGACGTCATCGTCTACCCCGACTCGAACAAGGTGAAGGTCCGTGCCCTCGGCGCCGCCGGCATCCTCGATCTCGCCGCCCGCCGCGGCTACTGGGACGGCGAGGACGCGGGCCTGCCTCCCGGCAAAGGCGCCGCTGCCCCGGCGTCCGCGCCCGCGTCCGTGCCGAAGCCGCCGATCTCGGCCGGCTCGCTCGCGTGGGACACGGAAGGCCCGGGCGAGGGCACGCGGTTCGGCGGCCGCTCGCGGCACCTGACCGGGGCGGCGGTGGGCAAGGGCTACGCCGTCGGCGTTTTGATCGAGTCCCCCGACCCCGGCCGGCGCCTCTGCCCGCGCCACTGGCACACGGCGGAGGAGGAGCACGCGCTGGTGCTCGAGGGCGAGGTGATGCTGATCCTCGGTGAGGAGAGCCACGTCATGCGGCCCGGCGACTACGTCGTCTTCCCCGCAGGGCAGGCGGTCGGCCACTCGTTCCTGAACAGCGGCGAGGGCCCGTGCGCGTACCTGATGATCGGCAACCGCGACCCGAACGACGTCTGCGTCTACCCCGACTCGGCCAAGGTCGGGGTCTCGGCCCTCACCGAGGGACCGGACCTCTTCGACATGACCGCCGCCCGCCGCTACTGGGACGGCGAGGCGCTCGACTGAACCACGTGCCCGGAATGGAGAGAACCATGCGATCGCGACCCGTCCCGAACCGCCGTAGCCACCCAGCTCCGAAAAGACGGCACCGAACCCCGGCGCGCTGACCCGCGCCGGCGGGACGGGCCGCGCCAGACGAGACACGCCCATGCTCGCCCGCATCGTCCACCGCTTCGACACCCTCTACTCCCCGACCGCCCTCGCCGCCGACCGGCAGCCGCCGATGGGGACGCGGCTCTTCTTCGCCTATTTCGTCGGCCAGTTCCGCGGTGCGATCTACGCGCGCCTCGCGCTCGTCGGCGCGGGCTCGGTGATCGACGCCTGCTTCCCGGTCTTCGTCGGCTGGATCGTCGGCATGCTGGCGACCACCGCGCCCGCCGAGCTCTGGGCCGAGCACGGGCGCGCGCTCCTCTTCATGGCCGCGGTCGTGCTCTTCCGCCCGGTGCTCTTCGCCGCCGACCAGCTCGTGCGCAACCACGCGGTGACGCCGAACCTCGTCGACCTCGTGCGCTGGCAGAGCCACTGGCACGTCATCCGCCAGTCGTGGACCTTCTTCCAGAACGACTTCGCCGGCCGCATCGGCAACAAGGTGCTCCAGGCCGGCGAGGCGATCGAGATGGCGGTGAACACCACCATCGACGCGGTGTGGTCGACGGCGGTCTTTCTCGTCATCGCCATCGTCGTCCTCGGGCGGATGGACCCGCTGCTGCTCGTGCCGATCGCGCTCTGGCTCGTCGCCTACGCCGCGCTCTTCCGCTGGGCGATGCCGCGGGTCGACCGCTACTCCGAGGAGGTGAGCGAGGCGCGCTCGGTGATGAGCGGGCGGATGGTCGACAGCTACACCAACATCCAGACGCTGAAGACCTTCGCCGACGACGGCGAGGAGGACGCCTACGTCGCCGAGGCGGTCACCTCGCACGTCGGCGTCTTCCGCCGGCTGATGGCGATCTTCTCGGCGAGCTGGTCGCTCCTCTTCCTCCTCAACGCCTTCCTCCTCGCGGGCGTCACCTGGATCGCGCTCGCCGGCTGGAGCCGGGGCACGCTGACGACGGCGATGGTGGCGACGGCGATCCCGTTCGTGCTCCAGATCGTCAACATCTCGGGGTGGATCCTCGAGGTCGGCGCCAACGTCTTCCGCCAGATCGGCACGGCGCGCGATTCGATGCTGACGATCGCGAAGCCGCTGACGCTCGTCGACGCGGCGGACGCGACGCCGCTCGTCGTGACGGCGGGGGAGATCGTCTACGACCGGGTCGGCTTCGACTACTGGCGCGGCGACAAGGGGGCGGTGGTCGCCGACTTCTCCCTGACCGTCCGCCCGGGCGAGCGGATCGGCCTCGTCGGGCGCTCGGGGGCGGGCAAGTCGACGCTCGTCAACCTGACGCTGCGGATGTTCGACGTCGCGAGCGGCGCGATCCTGATCGACGGGCAGGACATCCGGGAGGTGACCCAGCAGAGCCTGCGCAAGGCGATCGGCGTCGTCGGGCAGGACACCTCGCTCCTCCACCGCTCGGTGAGGGAGAACATCAAGTACGGCCGGCCGGGGGCGAGCGACGCCGAGATGATCGAGGCGGCGAAGCGGGCGAGCGTCCACGAGGTGATCGAGGCGCTCGAGGATCCGGAAGGCCGGCGCGGCTACGACGCCCACGTCGGCGAGCGCGGGGTCAAGCTCTCGGGCGGGCAGCGGCAGCGCGTCGCGCTGGCGCGGGTGATCCTCAAGGACGCGCCGATCCTGATCCTCGACGAGGCGACGAGCGCGCTCGACAGCGAGGTCGAGGCGGCGATCCAGGACACGCTCTACCGGGTGATGGAGGGCAAGACGGTGATCGCCATCGCCCACCGCCTGTCGACGATCGCGCGGATGGACCGCGTCGTGGTGCTCGACCGCGGGCGGATCGTCGAGGAAGGCACCCACGCCGAACTGGTCGCCCGCGACGGCCTCTACGCCGGGCTCTGGGCGCGCCAGTCGGGCGGCTTCCTCGACGCCGCCGAGTAGGAGCCCCCCGCTCTGCCCGGCGGGGGAGGCACCCGCGGGACGAGGGCTTGCGCCCGGTCCCGCGCGCTGGGCTCCGGGTCCGGGTCGGGCGGGATGGCGTCGAGGTGGTCGGGTTCGATCCGGCGATCCTGCGTCGGGATTGCGTGGAGCGCGTGTCGCCGCCCTGGCGGCCCTGTACGGGTTGGGCATTGTCTGTAAAACTCTGTCGGAGGCAATCCGGAAGTCGCCTGCCATGATCTACGTCGATGCCGACGCCTGCCCGGTCCGGGACGAGGTCCTGCGCGTCGCCGGGCGTCACCGGGTCGAGGTCGTCTACGTCGCGAACGGCGGCATCCGGCCGAGCCCGCATCCGCTCGCCCGGGTCGAGGTGGTGGCCGAGGGACCCGACGCCGCCGACCGCTGGATCGCCGAGCGGATCGGGCCGGGGGACGTGTGCGTGACCGCCGACGTGCCGCTCGCCGCGCGCTGCGTCGCGGCGGGTGCGCGGGTGCTGAAGCCGAACGGCGAGGCGATCACCCAGGCGAACGCCGGGGCGGCGCTCGCCATGCGCGACCTGATGGCCGACCTCCGCGCCGCCGACCCGTTCCGCCAGGGCGGCGGGCGGCCGTTCGGGCGGGCGGACCGCTCGCGGTTCCTCGACGCGCTCGAGCGCACGCTCCGCGCCGCGGCGCGGGACGTGGGCCCCGATCAGGGCGGGGGCTCGAGGATCGCGTAGGCCTTGGTGACGCGGCCGACCGATTCCCAGTTGCCCTTGAAGCCCGCGGCGATGACGAAGGCGTCGCCCTCCTCGAACTCGACGCTGCCGGAGTCGGAGCTCAGCCGCACCCGGCCCTCGAGCAGCACGCAGAGCTCGGTCTCGGTGTAGTCGACGGCCAGAACCCCCGGCTGCGCCTGCCAGATCCCGGCGCTGAAGCGGCCATTCTCGCCGGTGAAGGCGTTCCAGACCTTGGCGGTGCCGGAGCCGGCGAGCACGCGGTCGGGAAGGACGTCGGCGAGGGCGGGCTCGCCCTCCTCGGTCAACGGGTGAACGTGGTCGAGACGCATGGGCGCATCCTCCTCGCTTGCACCGGGCGGATCCTGCCACGGCGCGCGCGGATGCGCCACCGCGGGTTGCGACCCGATGACGCGGTCGGGAGGTACGCGACGGCGGCGGCGCCGCCGGTCAGCTCCTGCCGAAGTCGTCGGCGATCCTGACGATGTCGTCCTCCTCGAGGTAGGCGCCGGTCTGGACCTCGATGATCTCGACCGGGATCTTGCCGGGATTGGCGAGCCGGTGGGTGCAGCCGAGCGGCAGGTAGATCGATTCGTTCTCGCGCAGGATCACGACCTCGTCGTCGCGGGTCACCTCGGCGGTGCCCTTCACCACCACCCAGTGCTCGGCGCGGTGGTGATGGCGCTGGAGCGAGAGCTTCTTTCCCGGCTTCACCAGGATGCGCTTGACCCGGAAGCGGTCGCCGAGGTCCATCGTCTGGTACCAGCCCCACGGCCGGTGAACCCGCGCCGGCCGGCTCGCCTCCTCGACGCCGTCGGCCTCGAGGTCGCGGACGAGCGCCTTGACCTCGTGCGCGCGCTCGATCGGCGCGACGAGCACCGCGTCGACGGTGTCGATGACCGCGAGGCCCTCGACGCCGAGGACGCAGAGCAGGCGGCCGTCGGATCGCAGGTAGCTGTTCGAGACGTCGCGGTCGCGCACCTTGCCCTCGCGGGCGACGCCGCGGTCGTCGCGGGGGCTGCGCTCCCAGACGCTCTTCCAGTCGCCGATGTCGGAGAGCTCGAAGCCGGCGGCGACCACCGCCGCGCGCTCGGTGCGCTCCATCACCGCATGGTCGAAGCTGATCTTCGGGGCCGCGGCGAAGCTCGCGCCGAGCACGAGCGCGCCGAGGTCGAGGGACGCCTCCTCGACCGCGCGGCGCACGGCGGTCAGCGCCTCGGGGGCGTGGCGCTCGATCTCGCGGAGGCCGGCGCTCGCCCGGAAGCAGAACATGCCGGCGTTCCAGAGGCAGCCCTCGCCGATCAGCTCGGCGGCGCGGGCCGGATCGGGCTTCTCGACGAAGCGCGCGACGGCGTGGGCGTTGTCCCCGAGCGCCGCGCCGCGGGCGATGTAGCCGAAGCCGCTCGACGGCCGCGTCGGAGCGACGCCGAGCATGACGATGCGGCCGTCCTCGGCGAGGAGCGCCGCCTCGGCGACGGCGGCGTGGAACGCGCCGGCGTCGCCGACGAGCTGGTCCGAGGGCAGGACCAGCACCGTCGCCGCGGGGTCGCGGCGGGCGGCGAGGCAGGCGGCGAGCGTCACCGCGGCGAGGGTGTCGCGCCCTTGCGGCTCGAGGGCGATCTCGACCTCCACCCCGACCTCGGCGGCCTGCTCGGCGACCATGAAGCGCGACGCCGCCGCGCCGATGACGATCGGCTTGGCGAACGGCCCGGCGTCGAGCCGCCCGAGGGTGCGCTGGAACGGCGAGGCGCCGCCGAGGATCGGGACGTGCTGCTTCGCCATGTCCTTGCGCGAGACCGGCCAGAGCCGCGAGCCGGAGCCGCCGCAGAGGATGACCGGGACGATGGTGCCGGTCGCCGGGTGCAGGTCGAGCGCCTCTCGAATGGGCAGGTTCGCTGTCATGTCCGTTTCCAACTCTTGCAGGAGGCTGTGCAGGCGAGCGCCGCATAGAGGGGCGCGCCGCGCGCCATGCGGTGGGCGAGGCTGCGGCGCAGCACCGGCTCGATCCAGGCGGCGAACAGGAGGCTGACGCCGACGCAGAGCGCGATGGCGAGGAGGAGCGCCGGGTAGAGGCCGACGCCCGTGGCGATCAAGAGGCCGAAGAGGAAGGCGCCCGCGATGTTGTGGAAGAGGTAGAGCGGGTAGCTCGCCAGCCCCGCCGATCGCGCCATCCGCCGCACGCGGGGCGACTCGGCGCCGCTGCGGTGGCGGAGGAGGGCGACCGCGAGGCCGGCGACGAAGGCGAGCCAGATGACGGCGGGCGTCACCGGCGAACGGCCGTGGAGTTGCACGGCGGCGCTGGATTCGGCGGAGAGCCAGATGCCGATGCCGCCCGCGGCGAGGCTGGCGGCGAGCGCGCCGGCGCCGGTCGTGCTCCATCCGTCGCGACCGAGCAGGTAGAGGTTGACCCCGACGAGGAAGTAGGCGCCGGTGGTCACCAGCAGCAGGCGCGAGACGTAGGCCTCGGACACGCCGCGCACGACGGGGGCGAAGCCGAACTCGGGCCAGGCCCGCGCCGCGAGCACCAGTGCGTGGAAGCCGAGGAGCAGCATCGACGCGGCGAAGGCGATCGCCTGCAGCCGGGTGATCCAGCCGAGGACGATCAGGAGGCAGGTCAGCGCATAGAACACCGCCTCGACGGTCAGCGTCCAGTAGACGCCGTCGATCCACGGCCCCTTCGGAAAGAGCACGAGGGAGCGGAGGTACATCGACAGCACCGCGTCGGCCGGGGCCGTGGCGTAGAGGAAGGTGACGAGCAGGCTCAGGGTCGCGAAGAACCACAGCGCCGGCACGATCCTGAGGACACGGTTGCGCAGGAACGCCGCGGGCGACTGGTTCTCGGCCGAGAGGCAGATGACGAGGCCCGAGATGACGAAGAAGATCTCGACGCCGACCCAGCCCCACCAGCTGATCGGGACGAGCGCCGGATAGGCGACGGGCGCTCCGATCGCGGCGCGGAGGCCGGTCGCGCCGGCCGGCTCGTGCCACGAGAAGAAGGCGTAGTGGTAGAGCACGACCCCGAGCGCGGCGAGGAAGCGGGCGATGTCGAGGCCGGCGATCGTCCCGCCGGCGCGCGCGCGGCTGCTATTCCGACCGGACTTCCGGATCTCGCCTGCCGCGCCTGGAGCCGGGGGTTTCAAGCGCGCGTTCCCCGTCAGAGCCGCATGATGAATTCGGGATCGACGCGGCCGCGGATCAGGTGGCCGGCGGCGATCAGGTTGCCCCGGAGCCGGCCGGCACGGTCGACGTGCGGCTCGGCACGGAAGCTGAGCGCGGCGTTCGCGAGCACGTTCCGGGTGATGAGGTTTGCGGCCCAGCGCCAGGTGCAGGTGCCCTTGCGAACCAGGTAGAGCGGGTTCACCACCTGGGAGTAGCCGAAGCGCACCCCGCTCACCCGCCCGCGCTTCACCCCGAGGTGGACGCCGCGCAGGCCGTGCGACCGCACGATCGGGCGGCCGCGGGCGACCCGGCGCGAGAAGTCGGTGTCCTCCTGCCAGCCGTAGAGCGGCAGGCGCTCGTCGAAGCGCTGCCCGGCGATGTCGGCGGCGCGGAACGCCATGTTGCAGCCGTAGGCCCCGGCCGGGGCGACGTGCTCGTAGCGGCCGGTCGCGTCGCCCGTCGCTTCTCCGGTCGCGTCGCCGGTGTCGTCGTCGGGCAGGCGAGCGAGGATCTCGCATGCCTCGGGATAGTCGATGCCCGGGCCCTTGATGCCGTCGGCGAGGACGAGGCCGGTCAGCACCGCCCATTCGGGATGCCGCACGAAGGCGGCCTCGACGCGCTCGAGATAGCGGTCGTCGGGCACGAAGTCGTCGTCGAAGAAGACGACGATGTCGGCGTCGCGCACGTGCCCCGACGCGAGCGCGCGGTTGCGCTGGGCCGTGCAGCCGCTCGCCCCGAAGACGTGGTGCAGCGGGTAGCCG
Organism: uncultured Rhodovulum sp.; assembly: GCA_964511815.1. Lineage (GTDB taxonomy): Bacteria > Pseudomonadota > Alphaproteobacteria > Rhodobacterales > Rhodobacteraceae > Amaricoccus. The sequence goes on along the minus strand of CAZEGY010000014.1, from coordinate 11,667 downwards.
GTGACCGCCGCCGCGTCGACGTGGCTCGCGTCCGGCGCCGAGACGACGACCGCGTCGGGCCGCCGGCTCTGACCCCCGAGATGTGCGAGCGTCCGGTCGAGCACCGCCTTGCGGTCGGCGGTGACGATGATGACGATCAGCCGCATACCAGCTCCCTGTTTCCTGCCGGTGCCCGCACCCTAGCGGCGGTCCGTCCATCGCACACATCCGCCTTGGGCGCGGCCGGGCATGCGCCGATGAGGTCGTCGGCTAGGCCTTTCGGCGGTTCTCTCCCCCGAAGGGGTAGCGCGCGCCGCGCCGCGGGCGGGGCATGGATGGGAGGCGGGGAAACCACGGATGACGGGATGAGCGTCTCACCGATCGGCGTCGTCATCGGCGCCCTTCTTATCGCGATCGGCTGCGTCGTGCGCGCGCCGTTCGCGGTGGCGTTCTTCGCCTCGCTCGCCTTCGGGTCGACCGCGATCGTGAGCGGCGGCATCAACCTGCTGCTCTACGTGCCCCTCGCCGGGCTGCTGATCGCCGCGGCGGCCGTCCGCCGCACCTTCTGGCGCGACCTCGCGCGGGTGTTCCGGATGCACTGGACGGCGATCGTCGTCGCCACCCTGCTCGTCTACGGCGTCGCGAGCGCCCTCGTGCTGCCGCGGCTCTTCGACGGCGTGACGACGGTGTTCGTGCCGGGGCGGGACGCGATCATCGAGACGACGCTGCGCCCGGTGTCGGGCAACATCAACCAGTCGGCCTACTTCGCCTCGGGCATCCTCGCGTTCTTCGCGGTGGCGACGCAGCTGACGCGCGCCGGGCGATTCGCGATGTTGCGGACCGGCTTCTTCGCCTTCGCCATCACCAACGCCGCGCTCGGCGGGCTCGACCTTCTCGGCAAGCTCGCCGGAGCCGGCGACCTCCTCGCGCCGATCCGCACCGCCGGCTACTCGATGCTGATCGACGTGCAGGTCGAGGGCTTCTGGCGCATCGCTGGCGGCTACTCGGAGGCCTCGACCTTCGGAGGCGCGACGATCATCGCGCTCGCCTTCACCTTCAGCTACTGGCGATCGACGAACTGGCGCCCGGCGCTGGCGCTCTCGGCCGTGCTCCTGCTCCTGCTCCTGCTCTCGACCTCGTCGACCGGCTACGCGAGCCTCGCCATCCTCGTGGCGCTGCTGTCGCTCTCCTGGAGCTGGCGGCTTCTCGCCGGGGGGCTCAACGCCCGCGACCTGACGACGATGCTGGCGGGCACGGTCGCGCTCGCCGCCGTGCTCGGGGTGCTCGTCTTCTCGGAAAGCGCGCTCGAGCCGGTGCGCCGGCTGATCGAGGAGACGCTGATCAACAAGTCGACGTCGGCGTCCGCCGACGAGCGGTTCTACTGGAACGCCAAGAGCCTGAAGGCCTTCGCCGACACCTGGGGCCTCGGGGTCGGGCTCGGCAGCTCGCGGGCCTCGAGCTCGGTGATCGCCGTGCTCTCGCAGCTCGGCGCGTTCGGGGCGTTCCTGATCGTCCTCCTGCTCGTCGAGCTCGCCCGGCCGATCCCGCGGCCCGGACCGGACCCGGAGGCACGCGAGCTCGCGGCGATCTGCGGCGGCCTGCGCACTGCGGGGTTCGCGACGATGATCCCCTCCGCGATCGCGGGCGGCGCCGCCGATCCCGGCATCGTCTTCTTCATCGCGCTCGCCGGGGTCGTCGTCGGCCGCAGGCACCTGAAGGAGATGCGCGCGATCCGGCGCGCCCCGGCGGCGCCGCCCCGCCGCCTCCGCCCGAAGGCGGGGCCGCCGCAGCCGGCACGGGCGCTCCCGCCGGTCCCCGTGGCGCCCCGTCCGGCGTGACGCCCGGGGGGTGATGCCCGGCGTGATTCCCGGCGTGATTCCCTGTCGCCGGCGCTATTCTCCCGGTGTCGACGAGGTCCGGGCCGCCCGCGCCGGCCGCGCGCCGGCGGCATCGCGCGGCCGCAGCGCCGCCTCGTAGACGCCGAGGTACTCGTCCGCCATGCGCTCGACGCGATAGAAGGCGAGGCCCTGCCCGGCGCGGCCGCGCACCTCGGCGAGGGCGCGGGGGTCGGTCATCAGCCGGTGCAGCGCGCGGCCGAGGAGGTCGGGGCGCCCGGGCGGAACCGTCACCCCGAAGCGGCCGTCGCCGAGCTGCTCGGCGATGCCGCCGACCTCGGTCCCTATGACCGCGCAGCCGGCCTCCCGCGCCTCGAGGATGCCGAGGCCGAAGGGCTCGGCGTAGGAGGCGAGCACGAAGACGTCGGCCTGTGCGAGGACGCGCCGCGGCTCCTCGACGTGACCGGCGAAGACGATGCGCTCGCCGCAGCCGGAGCCGGCCGCCCGGGTCTCCAGCGCGGCGCGCTCGGGGCCGTCGCCGCCGACGACCAGCCGCCACTCCGGCGCCGCCGCGGCCACGCTCGCGAAGGCGTCGATCACGTCGTGGACGCCCTTCCGCCGCTCGAGGCCCGACATGGTCACGATGCAGGGACGCGGCAGCCGGACGACCGGCGCCGCCGGCTCCCCGCCCGCGCGGGCCGACCCCGTCGTGCCGTTGACGACCACGTCGAGCCGGTCGCGCGGAAAGCGGCGGGCGAGGAGCAGGTCGCGCTCGGCGCGGGAGACCGCGACGATCCGGTCGCCGAGACGCATCAGCCCGGAGTGCCGGTCGAAGGAGTTGTGCACGGTGGTGACGAGGGGAATGCCGAGGAGCGTCCCGACGAGGCGCCCGAGCACCGCCCCCGACATCATGTGCGCGTGCACGACGTCCGGCCGCTGGCGGCGGCACAGGGCGGCGAGCGAGGCCGCGGCGCGTGCGGCCCGCGCGGGGTTGCGCAGGCTCTGGTCGAGCCGGACGTGGCGGACGCCGTTCTGCTCGAGCAGCCCGACGAAGCGCCCGCCGCCGCTGGCGAAGGCGACGCGGTGACCGGCGGCGCTCTGCGCGCAGGCGAGGTCGACCGCGAGGTGAACGTTGCCCCCGCGCTCGCAATGGTTGGCGAGGTGGAGGACCGACAGGGTCATCCGCTCTTCGGCCGGTAGGCGCGCACGTAGTCGACGTACATGTAGGACGGGTCCTTGGTGTGGTCGATCGGGAAGCCCGAGCCCAGCGCCAGGTTCAGCAGGATGAACAGCGGCCCCATGTGTTCGACCGGGGCCGGGGCGCGCGCGATCTCCTTGCGGTCGAGATAGAAGACGATCTCGTCGCGGGTGACGAGGACGCCGTAGTCGTGGTAATCGTCGACGAGGCTGCCCCACGGCACGGTGTTGACGAAGTCGTGGGTCACCTCCTCGACGGTGTCCTTCTTCGGCCAGACCTTCACCACCGAGTGGAAGCTGTCGGGTGCGTGGCCGTAGTACTCGATCACGTCGATCTCGAGCGAGCTTTCGGGCGAGCGGTTGTAGATCAGCCAGAACGCCGGCCACACGCCGGGACCGGGCGGCATCTTCGCGCGCATCTCGAAGTAGCCGTGCTCCATCTGGAAGCCCTGCCCGGAGGGGTCGGTCGACGACAGGAGGCCGGACCGCCAGATGCCGTCGTCCTCCTTGCGCGCCTCGATCCGCAGGATGCCGTCCTCGATGGTGAACGGGAAGTCGGGCGTCGGGTCGACGAACAGGGCGTCGCCGAAGTCGCCGCTCCACGGCGTGTGGGCGATCCAGCGCGTGCCCGGTCCCCAGGCCGACACGTCGAGGGTGTCGAAGGGCTCGTCGAAGGCGAGCTCGTAGCCGGTGAGGTCGAGCTCCGCCGTGCGGTCGGCCCGGGTGACGTCGCCGAGGACGACGAGGAGGGCGGCGATGGCCGCCGTGGCCGCCACGGCGAGGGTTCGTCTGCGCTTGCCGGGGGTTTGCCTCCCGGCCCAAGCCATCTTCATCGGGAGGGGCTCCGTCGCTGCTCTGTCTCGGGTGGATCGGATTGCTCGGTACGCGCGAGGATAAGGGGCGGGCGGGGCGGCCGGCCCCCTCGGAAAGGGGGACGTCTCTACCGAATTAGGCTAGGGCGGGCGCGATGGGAGGAGGTGTGCGGCGCAGCGCAGGCGCTAGGGATGGAGTCGACCGAGAAGAACGTTCCGGGACCTTCCCATGCGCATAGACCGGGTCGCGGTGATCAGCGACGACCTCGACGGCGGCGGCGGAGCGTCGGCCATCGCCCTCGCCTCGATCCGCGAGCTGCAACGGCGCGGCGTGCCGGTGGCGATGCTCACGGGCGGCGCGGCGCCGGCGCTCGCGCCGGGCGCGGCAGACGAGGTGGTGGCGCTCGGCGGACGTCACCTGCTCGACGGCGGCCGTGCGCTCGCGGCGGTGCGCGGCCTCTACGACGGGCAGGTCCGCGCGCGGCTCGGCGCGTGGATCGCCGCCAACGACACGCCGGGCACGGTCTACCATCTGCACAACTGGCACAAGGTGCTCTCGCCGGCGTGCTTCGCGCCGCTGCGCCAGGTCGCCGACCGCCTCTTCGTCTCGACCCACGACTTCTTCCTGAGCTGCCCGAACGGCGGCTTCTTCGACTTCCGCCGGCGGGAGGTCTGCGAGCTGACGCCGCTGTCGGTGGCGTGCCTGCGGGCGAACTGCGACAAGCGCCATGCCGCGCACAAGGCCTGGCGCGTCGCCCGCCACCTGACGCGCGAGGCGCTCTTCGACTTCCGCCGGCATCCGGCCACCGTCCTCGCCGTGCACGAGGGCATGGTGCCGCTTCTCGCCCGCCGCGGCGTCGCCGCCGACGCGATCCGGGTGCTGCGCAACCCGGTGACCGCCTGGCAGGGGCGGCGGATCGAGGCGGAGCGCAATCGCGCGCTGCTCTACGTCGGGCGGCTCGAGCTCGACAAGGGCGTCGACACCCTCGCCGTCGCCGCCGGGCGGCTCGGCGCCCGGCTGCTCGTGGTCGGCGACGGCCCGCTCGCTGCCACGTTGCCGGGCCTCTGCCCGGGTGTCGAGCTCCTCGGGCGCAAGGCTCCCGGGGAGATCGGCGCGATCGCCCGGCAGGCGCGGCTGATCGTGCTGCCGACGCGCGTCCGCGAGACCTTCGGCCTCGTGGCGCTGGAGGCGGCGACGAGCGGGCTTCCGGTGGTGTCGTCGACCTCGGCGCTCGTCACCGACGAGCTCGGCGCCCTCGGCAGCGGCCGGTCCTGTGCGCCCGACGACCCCGACGCCCTGGCGGCGGGGCTCGCCGAGCTTCTCGCCGACGACGACGCCGTCGCGGCGATGAGCCGGCGCGCCTTCGCCGCCGCGCGCACGCTCGCGCCGACGGAGGAGGAGTGGGGCGCGCGGCTGGTCGCGCTCTACGCGCGGAAGCTGGCCCGCACGACGCGCGCCGTCGCTTCGCCGCTGCACGCCGACGGGGCGGAGCTGCCCGAGATCGTGTGACGCGCATCACCGCGTCGCCGCGCCGCCGGGCGCCGCGGCCGGGGCGCTCAGCCTATCTCGACGAAGTAGCCCATCGTCAGGTAGTAGCTGTCGGGGATGTCGTTCCAGCGGTCGGTGCCCGCGAGCATGTGCAGGTAGTCCTCCTCGGTGCCCTGGTACTGGCTCGGCTCGCCCGGCAGCCAGTTGGTGTAGGCGCCGTCCACCGCGCTGCCGTCGGCGAGCCCGTTCCAGAACACCTCGCCGGCCTCGGGGCCTTCGGTCCAGCGCCAGACCCCCTCGCTCGCGGCATCGCTTCCCCCGAGCCAGCCGCCATAGCCCCACGCGCCGGCGTCGGCCATCAGCCCGGCGAGGAAGGCGTTCTCCCCGGCCGAGGTGATCGTCGCGAGATAGCCGCCGTCGGCGGCGGCCGCCGCCGCCGCGGTGGCGTGGGGGACCGAGGCGTTGACGAACTTGTAGAAGTGGCCGTCGAAGGCGGAGAACCCCGGGGGCGGATCGGTCGGCTCCGTGGTCTCGTCGACGTCGGTGACCGTCACCTCCAGCGCCTGGGTGTCGGTGCCGCCGCGCCCGTCGCTGACGCGCACCTCGACGGCGTAGACGTTGTCGCCGTCGCTGTCGGCGGCGAACTCGAAATCGGGAGCCGTCACGAAGGAGACGGCGCCGGTGGCGGCGTCGATCGAGAAGCGCGCGGCGTCGACGCCCCCGACGATGGCGAAGCTCAGCGTGTCGCCGTCGTCGTCGGTGGCGGTGACGGTGGTCACGGCGCGGCCGTTCTCGGGGACGCTCAGCGCCGCGGTGGCGCCGCCGCCGTTCGAGGTGATGGCGGGCGCGGTGTTGGCCGGCGGCTCGCCGCCCTCGCCGATCTCGACGAAGTAGCCCATCGTCGACCAGTGGCCCGAGGTGTCGTTCCACAGGTCGCTGTTCGCCATCATGTGGAAGTGGTCTTCCTCGAGGGTCTGCCAGACGCCGGTCGGCTCGCCGGGGGCCCAGTTGGAGTAGTGGCCGGAGACGGTGCCGCCGTCGGCGCCGCCGGTCCAGAACGTCGTCCCCGCCTCGGGGCCTTCGGTCCACCGCCAGACGCCCTCGGTCGCGGCGTCGCTGCCGCCGAGCCAGGCGCCGAGATCCTGC
>CAZEGY010000014.1:0-5109 GCA_964511815.1 uncultured Rhodovulum sp. | reverse complement strand
CGGCGATCAGCGAGGCGAGGAAGGCGTTCTCGGCGGCGGAGGTGATCGTGGCGAGGTGGCCGCCGAGGGCGGCGGCCCCGGCCTGCGCCTCGGTGAAGGTGTAGAGACCCTTCACGTAGCGGTAGAGGTGCCCGTTGAAGGAGACGAAGCCGGGGTGATCGTCGGGCTCCGTGGTCTCGTCGACGTCGGTTATCGTCACCGCCAGCGCCTGGGTGTCGCTGCCGCCACGCCCGTCGCTGACGCGCACCTCGACGGCGTAGACGTTGTCGCCGTCGCTGTCGCCGGGGACCTCGAAGTCGCGGGCGGTCACGAAGGAGAGGGCGCCGGTCGTGGCGTCGATCGAGAACAGGGCGGCATCGGCGCCGCCGGCGATGGCGAAGCTCAGCGTGTCGCCGTCGGGATCGCTGGCGGTGACGGTGGTCACCGCCTGGCCGTTCTCGGCGACGCTCAGCGCCGCGGTGGCGCCGCCGCCGTTCGAGGTGATGGTGGGCGCGGCGTTGGCCGGCGGCTCGCCGCCGCCGCCGTCGATCTCGACGAAGTAGCCCATCGTCGCGAAGTAGCCCGAGGTGTCGTTCCACAGATCGCTGTTCGCCATCATGTGGAAGTGGTCTTCCTCGATGCTCTGATAGATGCCGGTCGGCTCGCCGGGAGCCCAGTTGACGTACTGTCCCTCCGCCGCGCTGCCCTCGTCGCCGCCGTTCCAGAAGGTCGTCCCCGCCTCGGGGCCTTCGGTCCACTTCCAGACGCCCTCGGTCGCGGCGTCGCTGCCGCCGAGCCAGGCGCCGAGATCCTGCCCGGCGATCAGCGAGGCGAGGAAGGCGTTCTCGGCGGCGGAGGTGATCGTGGCGAGATGGCCGCCGAGCGCGGCGGCCCCGGCCCGCGCCTCCTCGTAGTTCGCGAGCACCTTGACGTACTTGTAGTAGTGGCCGTCGAACTCGACAAACCCTTCTGGGATCGTCACGGGCAGGGCCTCCTCTCACGCATTCTCGGCCATCAGAGCCCCGGGGCGCCCGCGGCGACCTGTCGCACTTTGGGGTGCAGCCATCATCCGAAGGAGGGAGCGGCTACATCCGCGCCACGAATTCCCGGAAGATCGAGCCGGTGTCGTCGCCCCACTCCCAGTTGGTGGCGAGGCCGACGGCGCCGATCCGCAGCGGCGCGTCGTCGGGGTAGAGGTCGGAGAGCGCGCGCTCCATGATCGCCTCGCCGTCGAGGAACACCGCGAAGCGGTCGCCGTCGAAGGCGATGCGCAGCCGGAACGGCCGTCCCCAGACGATGGCGCCGCCGACCATGGTCCAGACCGCGTCGTAGAGCTCCTCGAAGCCGTGGCGCTTGGTGAACAACGCCACCGAGGCGCCCTCGTACTCGTCGGAGAGGTAGACCGAGAAGCTCAGGTAGTTGTCGGCGTCCTGCCAGAAGAGCAGGCCCGAGCGGCAATGCTCCCGCTCGCCGCGGTGGCTGCCCGGCGGCACGATCACGGTCTCGAGGTCGGCGAAGCCGGCGTTCGTCCACGGCAGCGCGTGGAAGGTGCGGCCGGGGTTGGGCGCGGTGACGCTCGCCCCGACGCGGGCGCCGTCGCCGGTGGTCTCGACCGCGCCGCGGCCGACGAGGCGCTGCCACGACCCGGTGCCGACGTCCGGCGCCCGCCCGGCGAGGGCCTGCGCCGCCCCGGCGAAGCGGTCCGCGAGCACGGTCCGGGTGCCGAACCGCCGCCACGGCTCGGGAAACCGGAGCTCGGGCGGGACCGGCACGGCCCGCGGGTGGGCCTCGAAGTCGCGCAGCACCGTGCCCGGGCCGTCGAGCCGGAAGCCGGCGCGCGCGGGCGCGGGGTCGTCCGGGGCCTCGATCCACCGGCCGAAGAGAAGCTCGCCGTCGAGGTGGCAGCCGATCCGCCCGGCGGCATCGGTCACCTGGACCGACGCCGCCCGGTCGCGCGGCAGCACCCGCCCGGCCTCCTGCGCGAGGAGCGTCGGCATGCCGTCGTCGTAGCGCACCAGCCGCGCGCCCTCGCTCCCGAACTCGAGCGCCCAGCAGGTTCCGGGGTCGACGAAGCGCCAGACGAGGCCGCCGCCCGCCGGCGCCGCGCCGCTGTCGAGGAGGGCGTGGACGAGCCCGGTCTCCTGCGGCCGGTCGAGCACGGCGAGCGCCGGGCCGTCGTCGCAGGCGGCACCGCCCGCGGTCCGCCGCAGCGCGCCGCGCACCACCTGCCAGCCGGATCCCGCCGCGCCGAGTTCGCCGCTGCCGGTCAGGCGATCCCCGGCCTGCTCCGGGCCGGCGGACGCGAGCTCGGGCAGGCGGGCGACGTTGACGCCGTGGACGCGGGTGTCGACGCGGAAGCCGATCTGGCCGAGGACCGACTGGTGAACCCCGGCGTAGACCTCGCCCCGGTCGGGGCAGGGGTCGACGGCGATCGGGCGCATCATCGGCATCGCCGGCAGCAGGGCGACCTCGGGGCCGGCGGCGGCATAGCAGATGGCGCCGTGCTCGCGCAGCACGACGACGTAGTAGACCCGCACGTTCTTGAGGCCGCGCAGCGCCGGCAGGCAGTGGCGGCCGTGACGGACCCGGAGCTCGGCGTTGTCGCCGTAGGCGCCGCGGACCACGAAGCCGCAGCCGGCGGCGGTGGGATCGGCGGGGGCCGGGCTGGCGAACCAGCCGACCGCGAGGTTCTCCTCGAGGTCGGGGAGGGAGAAGAAGCGCGGGGTGAGGCGGAGCCAGCCGCGCACCCGGCGGGCGAGGCCGCGCTTGCGCGGGCCGCGGGCGAGCGCGATCAGGCGGTCGCGGATCGGGTCGATCCCGGGGCCGCGGACCCAGCGCCACAGCCGGCGGGCGATGCCCTCGTCGATCGACGAGACCTCGGAGGCGCCGTGGCCGTTCGTCACCGCGACGGCGAGGGCGAGGCCGGGCTCGCGGGGGAACGGGCCGTAGGCGATGCCCTGGCGCGCCCATCCCGGGGTGACGAGGGGCTGGAAGCGCAGCGCGCCGTGGTCGATGGCGATGCGGCGCTCGCGGTCGACGCCGAGGCGCTGCCAGCCGTCCTGCGAGCGCGACCCGAGCACCCTGCCGGCGCGGCGGTCGTCCTCGAAGACATCGGCGAGCAGCGGCTCGGCGCCGGCGACGGGGTCGGGTTCGGGTTCGGGAAAGGGCAGGTCACGCATGGGCCCCAGTACGCACGGCTCGGCGCCGGGCGGGGATCGGCAATAGTAGGTATCCCCGCCTATCACGAAGGCTGACCGGGGCGCGCAAGGAGCCCGTCTAGGATGACGGCGAAACAGGACCTGCGGGGGGCGATGGGGATCAGGCGGGCGACGTGCAGGGTGCTCGACCGCGCGCTCCGGCGGCGGCTCGCGCCGTTCGCCGGCGCCGACTGGACGTCCTCCGCGGTGATCGTCGCCCCGCATCCCGACGACGAGACCCTCGGCTGCGGCGGGGTCGCGTCGAAGAAGATCGCCGCCGGCGCCGACGTGCGCTTCGTCTTCGTGACCGACGGCGCCGCCTCGCACGCACACGCGCTCGGTGCCGACGCGCTGCGCCGGGCGCGGGCGCGGGAGGCGCTCGACGCCGCCGCGCGGCTCGGCGCCGGCGCCGACCGGGTCGCGTTCCTGAACGTCCCCGACGGACGGGCGGCCGACCACGTCCCCGAATTCTCGGCGCGGCTCGCGGAGCTGTTGCGGGCGTGGCGGCCGGAGAGCGTCTACGTCGTGCATCCGGGCGATCCGCCGGCCGACCACCGGGCGGTGCACCGCGGGGTGTCGATGGCGATCCGCGACTACGGGCGGCCCCTCACCGTCTTCGAGTATCCGGTCTGGTTCTGGTATCACTGGCCGTGGGTCGACCTCGCCGGCGACGTCCCCGGCATGTGGCGGCGCAATGCGGCGCAGACGGCGCGCACCGCCGCCGGGCTCCGCGCGCTCGGCCGGCTCAACGCCATCGCCGACGTGTCCGACGTGGCGGAGGTCAAGCGGCGGGCGCTGGCGGCGCACCGATCGCAGACCGAGCGACCGCGGGACCGGCCGGACTGGCCGATCCTCGGCGACCTCGGGCGCGGCGACTTCCTCGCGCGGCTGATGTGCGACTACGAGGCGTTCATGCGGTACGAGGCCAATGCCTGACCGCCGGAGGCCCGGGCGCCGCTCCCGGCCGGCCCGACAGGGACCGGGGAAACCGGGCGCGACCGGACCGGGCACGACAGGACTGGAGGCGACATGCTGGGTGCTGGCAAGATCTCGACGCTGTTCTCCGACGTGCGGCGCATCGCCGCCGGCGAGGGCGCCGGGCTGAAGATCGTTCCGCTCGAGGGCGACCGCGAGATCGCCGAGGGCTCCTACGAGATCCCGGTGCAGGAGGCGCTCGTCGCGAACCTCGCCGAGGGCGGGGTCGTCTACGACATCGGCGCGAACGTCGGGTTCTTCGCGCTGCTCGCCGCGCGGTGCGTCGGGCCGCAGGGCCGGGTCTATGCCTTCGAGCCGGTGCCGCGCAACGCCGCGGCCATCGAGCGCAGCGCCCGGCTCAACGGGTTCGCCGGCCTCGAGGTGCTGACGCTCGCCGCCGGCGCGGAGAGCGGCGTCGCCGAGCTCAACGTCGCGCGGCACATCGGCGGCGCGGTGCTCGCCTCGGTCGGGACCCCGCCGGACCGGCGCGGCGCGATCGCGGTCGAGGTGGTGACGATCGACGACGCCATCGCCGCGCGCGGCCTGCGGCCGCCGTCGCTGGTCAAGGTCGACGTCGAGGGGGCCGAGCTCGACGTGATCCGGGGCATGCGGGCGACGCTGGCGGCGCACCGGCCGGTGCTGGTCTGCGAGCTCGACGACGCGACCGAGGCCGGGCTGGAGGACAAGACCGGCGCGCTCGTCGCCCTGCTCGCCGGGCTCGGCTACACGGTCGAGCGCCTCGCCCCCGGCTATGGCGACATCGCCTGGCAGGTGGCGCACTTCGTCGCCCGGCCGACGGAGCCCTGACCGCATCGCGCCGCCCGGGTCGCAGAGACCTCTGCAAAAGGGCCGCGATGTGCCCGCAGGCCGTCCCGTCGCGCGCGCGCGACGAGGGTCAAGTGCTTGATATGGCGGACTTGTCCCTCGCGCGTTAGCCCTCTGGCAAGCTGCACGACAC
>CAZEGY010000013.1:0-20825 GCA_964511815.1 uncultured Rhodovulum sp. | reverse complement strand
TCCTCCCTCGTTTCGGCCGGACGTTAGCGGGGCCGCCGGACGGATGCCAGCCCCGGGGCCGATCGCTGGTCGATCGCTGCGGGCGCCGTGTTACATGTAACGAAAGGAGGGTCGTCATGACGACACCCGTCGGCCAGCGTGTGCGCAAGCACCGCAAGGCGCTGCGCGCCTCGGGGCTCAGGCCCGTGCAGATCTGGGTGCCGGACATCCGGGCGCCGGGCTTCGCCGAGGAATGCCGGCGGCAGGCGCGGTCGGTCGCCGCGGCCGACGCGGGCGATGCGGGTCTCGGGGGCTTCCTCGACGGGGCGCTCGCGGATCTCGACGACGAGCCCGGTGCGTGAGGCGCGGCGATCTCGTCACCGTGGCGCTCGCGGGTGACTTCGGCAAGCCGCGCCCGGCCGTCGTGGTGCAATCCGACCTGTTCGACGGAGCCGAAACCGTCACGGTGCTGCTCCTCTCCGGGACGGGCGTCGACGCGCCCCTTCTCAGGCCGGAGGTCCGGCCGACGTCGGAGAACGGCCTGCGCAGGCCCTCGCAGGTGATGGTCGACAAGGTGATGACCGTGCGGCGCGCACGGGTCGGTGCGCCGTTCGGACGCCTCGACGATGCGACGATGCCGGCGGTCACCCGGTCGATGGCGGTCTTTCTCGGGATCGCCTGAGCCGGCCGCCGCGCCGATGCCGCGCCGATGCCGCCCGGCCACGCGGCTTGCGTCGCGGGTGCGCATTTGCTTATGCTCAGGGCAAAAGCTTGGTTCAGGGAGAAGATGGCTCGCGCACGCACGCCTGCCGGGCGCCTCGACGACGCCGCGAGGGCCGGGTGGCTCTATTACATCGCCGGCAAGACCCAGGACGAGGTCGCGGCCGCGATGGGCATCTCGCGTCAGGTCGCCCAGCGGCTGGTGGCGCTCGCCATGGCCGAGGGGCTGGTGCGGGTGTGGATGGACCATCCGATCGCGCGCTGCCTCGAGCTCGCCGCCCGGCTCTCCGACCGCTACGGCCTCGTGCGGGCGGAGGTGGTGCCGTCCGACCCCGACGCCGACGGCGGCACGACCGGGCTCGGCGAGGCGGGGGCGGCGGAGATCGCCCGCTGGCTCCGGCGCGAGGAGCCGCTGGTGATGGCGATCGGCACCGGGCGGACGCTGAAGGCGGCGATCGACCACCTGCCGCCGCTCGACTGCCCCCAGCACACCGTCGTGTCGCTGACCGGCAGCATCGGGCCGGACGGGTCGGCGGCGTACTACAACGTCATCTTCTCGATGGCCGAGGCGGTGAAGGCGCGCCACTTCCCGATGCCGCTGCCGGTCTTCGTCGCCACGCCCGAGGAGCGGCGGCTCATGCACGGGCAGACCCTCATCCGCTCGACGCTGGCGCTCGCCGCCAATGCCGACGTGACCTTCGTCGGCATCGGCGAGATGGACGACGCCGCGCCGCTCTTCATCGACCGCTTCCTCACCGCCGAGGAGCTCGCCGCCGAGCGGGCGGCGGGCGCGGTCGGCGAGATCTGCGGCTGGATCTTCGACCGCGACGGGCGGCTCAGGAGCGGGGGCGCCAACGCGCGGACGGCGAGCGCGCCGGTCCCCGACCGCGGCCGCTCGACGGTGATCGCCCTCGCCAAGGGCCGCCGCAAGCTGCCGGCGATCCGCGCCGCCCTCGTCGGCGGGCTGGTCAACGGCCTCGTCACCGACGAGGCGACGGCCGAGGCGCTGCTCGCGTGAGGGTCGCGGGTGGGGCGGCCGCTCTCGGAGGCTTGACTGGTTCCGCGCCACCGGGCCGTCTATCTCTGACGAACAGCAGCCCGAAAGAACGAATGCGCCCCCTCGCCGCCCTGCTCGCCGCCGCCTGCCTCGCCCCGGCCCTCGCGAGCGCCCAGGTGACGCCGGCCGTCGGCCCGGCGGCGGAGACGGCGGGCGCCGCGGCGTCGGTGCCGGTGGTGCTCGAGCTCTACACCAGCCAGGGCTGCTCCTCCTGCCCGCCGGCGGACGCGCTCTTCGCCGAGCTCGCGGCGCGCGACGACGTGATCGCCCTCGCGCTCCACGTCGACTACTGGGACTATCTCGGCTGGAAGGACGCCTTCGCCCGGCCGCGCCACACCGCGCGGCAGAAGGCCTACGCCAAGGCGGCGCGCAGCCGCACGATCTTCACCCCGGAGATGGTCGTCCAGGGCGAGGACCGGCTCAAGGGCCACGACGCCGCCGGCATCCTCGAGGAGATCGCCGCCCGCCGCGACGAGCCGGCCGGGGCGCTGCTCTCGATCGGGCGCGCCGGCGACGAGGTCCGCATCGACATCGCGCCGCCCGACACCGGCATCGTCGCCTCGCGCTCGGGGACCGGCAGCGTCGGGGCGCCGGAGGCGCTGTCCGGCGCCGCGGCGAGCCTGCCGGCGCGGAAGTCGGATTCGACGGCCGACATCCACGTCGTGCGCTACGTTCCCGCGGAGGAGGTGGCGATCGAGGGCGGCGAGAACGCCGGGCAGACGGTCACCTACCACAACATCGTCACCGACTGGCAGACGATCGGCCAGTGGGACGGCCGCTCCGAGGCGGAGTTCGTCTATCGCAGCGCCAGCGACGGCCCCCTCGCCGTCATCGTCCAGCGCGCGCGCATGGGGCCGATCCTCGCGGCGGCGCGGCTGCCCTGAGGGCTGACGTCAGCGGCCCTCGCCGAAGTCCTTCACCCAGCGGCGATGGAGCCAGTAGTACTGGCCGGGATTCGCCCGGATGCGGGCGGAGAGGCTGTCGGCGGCGGCCTGGGTCATCTCGCGCGCGGTGGTGTGCGGGATCGGCGCCTCGAGCTCGACGACGACGTGCTCGCCGTCGGGCTGGCGGGTGCCGTAGGCGGGGATCATCGGCAGGTCGTACTTGAGGGCGAGCTCGGCGATGGTGAGGCCGGTCGGCGCCGGGTGGCCGAGGAAGTCGATCGGCTCGCCGCCGCGGACGTACTGGTCGAGCAGGATCGCCGCGACGCCGTTGCCGCGCAGGTGGCGGACGAGCTCGCGGATGCCGCGGCGGTCGCGGGCCAGCATCGGCCCGCCGGCGAAGGACATGTTCGCGAAGTACTCGCGCTCGAGGTAGGGGTTCTTCACCGGCCGGTAGAGGCCGCCGACGTTGATGCCGCGCGCCCTGAGCGGGCCGCGGACGGCCTCCCACTGGCCGAAGTGGCCGCCGACGAGGAGGGCGCCCCTGCCTTCGGCGAGCGCGGCCCGGAGCGCCTCCCAGCCGGGACCGACGGGCCCGCTCCACGCGGCGTTCTCGTGGAAGGCCGGCAGCGAGAAGACCTCGATGAAGGTCCGCCCGAAGCTGTCGCCCATCTCCGAGCGGATCCGCCGGCGCTCGGCGGCGGACATCTGCGGGAAGATCAGCCTGAGGTTGTTCTCGACCCGGCGGCGGAGGTCGGGGACGACCGCGACCGCGGTGCGCAGGAACAGCGAGCCGAAGGCGAGGCGGGCGCGGTAGGGCAGGGCGCGGGCGAGCCCGAGGAGCGCCGCCTGCGGCAGGTAGGCGAGGTACTGCCCGATCGTGGCCTTTTCCATGGTTACACCCGGCCGACGAGGACGAGGAAGCGGCGGCCGAGGAGGACGACCGCGGTGATGCAGCCGAGGGCGGTGCCGACGAAGAGCCCGGCCTCGGCGAGGGGGGTGTGGAAGGCGAGGACGAGCCCGACGGGCAGCATGACGCAGAAGAAGGCGACGAAGAAGCAGAGCGTCGTCCCCCAGCTGTCGCCGAGGGCGCGGGTCGCCTGGCCGAGCACCACCTGCCCGGCGTCGAAGATCATCGAGACGGCGAGGATCGCCATGATCGGCACGGCGCGGGCGACGAGGCTCGCGTCCTCGCTGTAGAAGCCGACGACCGCCGGGGCGGCGGCGAAGAGCGCGACGCCGAGGACGGCGACGACGCCCATTGCCGCGGCGACGCCGGCGAGCCCGGAGAAGCGCGCCTCGCCGGCGTCGCGGGCGCCGGCCGCGCGGCCGATCATCACCGCCGAGGCGACCGAGAGCCCGAGCGCCACCATGAAGACCATCGCCTCGATGTTGTGGAGGATGGTGTAGGCCGCGAGCGCCGTCGCGCCGAGGAGCCCCGCGGCCTGGGCGAGGGTGGCGAAGGCGACGGTCTCGAAGAAGTAGGCGGCGCCGCCGGCGAAGCCGATCCGCCGCATCTCCTCGCCGGCGGCCCAGCCGCCCGGGCCCCAGAGCCGGAGGGCGCCGCGCCACGGCGCGAACTCGGGCAGGCGGAGCATCCAGACGAGGAGGCCCGCGAGCATCGCGGCGCGGGCGAGGGTGGTGGCGAGCGCCGCGCCGTCGGCGCCCATCGCCGGCACGCCGAGGTTGCCGCCGATCATCAGCCAGTTGAGGGCGACGTTGAGGACGTTGCCGCCGATCATCGCGACGAGCCCCGGCCGGGTGCGCCCGGTGCCCTCGAGGTAGAAGCCCGCGGCGACGAAGACGACCTGGAAGAGCGTCCCCGGCGCGAGGAGGAGGGCGACCGCGGCGCCGCCGGCGACGAGCTCCGGCGCCTGCCCGACGAGGGAGAGGATCGGCCCGGCGAGGAGGCAGAGGAGGGCGGCCACGACCCCGGCCGCCGTCGCCCACCACAGGCCGCGGAGGGCGATCGCGGGGGTGTCGGCGCTGCCGCTGCCGTGCTCGCGCGCCGTCGTGGCGATGATGCCGGTCATGCAGCCGATGCCGGTCACGTAGACCGGCATCGTCACCGCGTAGCCGAGCGAGAGCGCCGCGAGCGCGGTCGTGTCGTAGCGCCCGGTCATCGCCACGTCGGCGAAGGCCATGACGACGAGGCCGGCGCGGTTGAGGACCACGGGCCAGGCGAGATGGAAGAGCGCGCGCCAGTGCCGCGCGAGGCGGCCCCCGAGGCTCTCGGAGAGCGGTGAGACCGTCACCATCCGCGGGCTCCTCCCGGGCCCCCGTCCGTCGTCCAGGGCCGCGCGGGGTTCAGGTCCCCGCGTCGGCCGCCATGAAGGGAAGGCACCCTTGAGTCGGCGCCGGTTCAGGACCCGGTCAGTGCTTCACCGGGTTGATCATCATGACCATCTGCCGGCCCTCGAGGCGCGGCATCGCCTCGATCTTGCCGAGCTCGATCACGTCGTCGGCCACCCGCTCGAGCAGCTTGCGCCCGAGCTCGGCGTGGGCCATCTCGCGGCCGCGGAAGCGCAGCGTGACCTTGACCTTGTCCCCGCCCTCGAGGAACTTCACCACCGACCGCATCTTGACGTCGTAGTCGTGGGTGTCGGTGTTCGGGCGGAACTTGATCTCCTTGATCTCGATGACCTTCTGCTTCTTGCGGGCCTCGGATTCCTTTTTCTGGGTCTCGTACTTGTACTTGCCGAAATCCATGATCTTCGCGACCGGCGGGGTCGCGTTCGGCGAGATCTCGACGAGGTCGAGGCCCGCTTCCTGTGCCAGCATCATCGCACGCTCGGGCGTGATGACGCCGATGTTCTCGCCTTCGGCCCCGATCAGGCGGATTTCGGAGGCGCGGATGCGCTCGTTGACGCGGGGGCCGGTGTCGCGCGTCGGGGGCGCGTTGTGCGGTCTGCGGGCTATGGTCGTGTCTTCCTTCTCATCGTTGCGCAGGGCGGAGACCGGAGCCACGGCCCCGGTTCAGGGCGGAGAACATAGTGCAGATCGGCGGTCAAGTGAAGATCCGCCGCGCCCCGCGGGTTCCTGCCCGTCCCGCGCCGACCGCGCGGGAACGTCCGCGATCGTCTTGCATGCCCTTCGCGGTGGACCATCTCCAGAAAAGCGGGCATTCCTGCCCCGGGACCGCAGAGAGTCCCGCCAGAGGAGAAAAGACATGAGTCAACGAACCTGGTTGTGGATCGCCGCTGCTGTCGTCGTGGTTATCCTGATCTACTTCTTCACGGGGTCGGGGACGCAGGAGCCCGCTCCCGCGCCGACGCCGCCCGCGGCGACGGAGGCGCCCGCGACCACGGCGCCCGCCGAGCCGGCTCCGGCGCCGGCCGAGCCCGCCCCGACCGAACCCGCGGACGTGCCCGCGGAGCCGGTGGAGCCGGCGGAGCCCGCCCCCACCACTCCGGCCGAACCGGCACCCGCCGCGCCCGCCGAGCCGGAGGCACCGGCCAACAACTGATCCGGCCGAACTTTCGCGGGGGCCGATCCGGCCCCCGCGGTCTCACGCCAGCGCGGCGCAGAACCGCGCGATGCGGTCGCAGGCGTCGGCGAGGACCGCGTCCGCCGCCGCGTAGCTCACCCGGAAGTGCGGGCTGAGCCCGAAGGCGGCGCCGAACACCACCGCCACCCCCTCCGCCGCGAGCAGCGCGGTCGAGAAGGCCTCGTCGGTGTCGATCATCGTCCCGTCCGGCGTGCGCCGGCCGATCAGCCCGGCGATCGAGGGATAGACGTAGAAGGCGCCCTCGGGCGTCGGGCAGTCGATCCCCGGGATCGCGTTCAGCCGCGCCACCACCATGTCGCGCCGGCGCCGGAAGGCCGCGGCCGCCGCCGGGATGTAGTCCTGCGGGCCGGTCAGCGCCTCGACGGCGGCCCACTGGCTCACCGAGCAGGCGTTCGAGGTCGACTGGCTCTGGATCGCGGTCATCGCCCGGACGAGCGGCTTCGGCCCGGCGGCGTAGCCGATGCGCCAGCCGGTCATCGCGTAGGCCTTGGAGACGCCGTTGACGGTCAGCGTGCGCTCGGCGAGCCGCGGCTCGACCTCCGCCGGGGTCGCGAAGACGAAGGGCGGATAGGCGATGTGCTCGTACATGTCGTCGGTCATCACCCAGACGTGCGGGTGGGCGAGGAGGACGTCGGTCAGCGCCTTCAGCTCCTCCCGCGCATAGCCCGCGCCGGACGGGTTCGACGGCGAGTTGAAGATCAGCCACTTCGTCCGCGGCGTGATCGCGGCGTCGAGCGCCGCGGGGGTGATCTTGAAGCCGTTGCCGATGCCGCCCTCGACGACGACGGGCGTGCCGCCGGCGAAGGCGACCATGTCGGGATAGCTCACCCAGTAGGGCGCGGGGATCACCACCTCGTCGCCGGGGTTCACCGTGGCGAGGAGGGCGTTGAAGAGCACCTGCTTGCCGCCCGTCGACACCACGACCTCGTCGGGCGCGTAGGCGAGGCCGTTCTCCCGCGCGAACTTGGCGGCGATCGCGGCGCGGAGCTCGGGGATGCCCTCGGGCGCGGTGTAGCGCGTCGCGCCCCGGTCGATCGCGGCCTTGGCCGCGGCGCGGACGTTCTCCGGGGTGTCGAAGTCGGGCTCGCCCGCCGACAGCGCGATGATGTCGCGGCCCTCGGCCCTGAGCCGCAGCGACTGGGCGGTGATCGCCACCGTCGGCGACGGCTTGATGCGGGCGAGGGCGTCGGAGAGAAAGGCCATCCCGGGCTCCGGTCTGCGGCGGTTTGCGTTCGCGCGGCCGGTGTCATAGGCTCCGGCCCCGCCGCCGACAAGTCCGCCCAAGAGTCCACCGACAAGCCCGCCGCAGGATGCCCGCGATGATCGAAGAGACCCGTCCGGCCGGAGAGACGCCGGACATCCGCCTCCGCCGCCTGCGCATGCGGAGCTGGCACCGCGGCATCCGCGAGATGGACCTCGTCCTCGGCGGCTTCGCCGACGGCGCGCTCGCCGACCTCGATCCCGAGGCGCTCGACGCCTACGAGGCGCTCCTCGCCGAGAACGATCACGACATCTACGGCTGGATCGCCGGCCGGACCGGGACGCCGGACGGCCACGCCGCGATCGTCGGGCGGATCCGGGCCTTCCACGGCGTCGGCTGACGCGCCGGAGACCCGTCGCGGAGCCTTAACGGTCTGGTTATGATTCTTGGCGAGGGTCGTCCCCGAGGAGCCAGTATTCCGAGGTGACGCCATGAGTATCCACGCGAAGGTCGCGCCGGTCATCGAGACCTCCGGTCACGAGGACTTCCTCCGGGCCTACCTCGAGACGCTGTCGATGGTCGAGCGCCTGCACCGGCTGCTCCTCGACGTGGTCAAGGACGAGTTCGAGCGCCTCGGGATCATCGACATCAACTCGGTGCAGGCACTGCTGCTCTTCAACATCGGCGACAACGAGGTGACCGCGGGCGAGCTCAAGACCCGCGGCTACTACCAGGGCTCGAACGTCTCCTACAACCTCAAGAAGCTCGTCGAGTGCGGCTACATGCACCACCAGAAATGCGACGTCGACCGCCGCGCGGTGCGGGTGCGGCTGACCGAGAAGGGCTCGGGCATCCGCAACATCATCGCGACGCTCTTCCAGCGCCACGCCTCCGGCATCCTCGGGCGCGAGGTGCTGGGCGGGATGCGGCTCGAGGACATCAACGGCAGCCTGCGACGCATGGAACGCTACTGGAGCGACCAGATCCGCTACATCTACTGAGCGAACGCCGACCGGTCGCGGAGCCCGGGCTGCGACACTTCGGCAACGTGATAACCAATGTTCGGCCGGGCTCCCCAAGCGCGTTGAAAACATGATACGATCTTGCGAAACAACCACCCGGCGGCACGTGATTCGCGCGGGGACCGACACGGGCAGGGTGTGAAGTAAGTGGGTGCGCAGGCGGTTCCGATGGGCACGTCGTCTCACGATCAGAGGTCTGGGGGCTACGGCCCATACGAGTACTCGCTCGGCGACGAGCTTCGCGGCGAGCGGGCGACGCTCGGCAAGACGCTCCTCGACATCCAGCGCGACCTCCGCATCAAGGCGGCCTACATCGCCGCGATCGAGGACGCCCGCCCCGAAGTCTTCCCGAACCCGGGCTTCGTCTCCGGCTACGTGCGCTCCTACGCGCGCTATCTCGGGCTCGATCCCGACGAGGTCTTCCACCGCTTCTGCGCGGAGAGCGGCTTCACCACCGCCGCCGCCGCCGGCGGCGCGCGCCCGGGCCTCGGCGGCGGCGCGGCGGCGCGCAAGGCGCCCGCGGGCTTCGACTTCCCGCTGGCGAGAAAGCCCCTCGACGCGGTGACGACGATCCCCTTCGGCGCGATCGGCTCGCTCGCCGTGCTCCTCGTGCTGATCTCGGGCCTCGGCTACGGCGGCTGGCTCGTGCTCCAGAACATCCAGCGCGTCGAGTTCGCGCCGGTCGAGGAGCTGCCCGTCGCCGTCGCCGAGGTCGATCCGCTCGCGGCCCCCGCGCCGGCGCCGCTCGAGGAGCCCGAGCTCACCGGGCTCGACGCGCCGGTCGCCGCCACCGCCCTCGCCGAGCTCTACCGCCAGCAGGAGCTCGAGGTGCCGATCCTCGCGCCGCGCGACGGCCCGATCGCGACGCTCGATCCCGACCGGATCGGGCTCCTCGCCCGCCGCGACGCGCCGCCGGCCGCTGCCACGGTCATCGGCCCGATGCCGGTCTCGGCCACCGCCGAGGTGCCCGCGGCCCTGATCGGGTCGGCCGACGGCCATCCGTCGGCGGCGGCCGCCGAGCCCGCCGACGCGCCGCTCCTCATCGTCGTCGAGCGCGCGGCGTGGATCCGGGTCTACCAGGAGAACGGCACGGTGCTCTTCGAGCGCATCCTCGAGCAGGGCGAGACCTATTCCCCGCCGGCCGGGGTGACGGCGCCGCTGATCTGGGCCGGCAACTCGGGCTCGGTCTACGTCCGCGTCGGCGACACCCTGCGCGGCCCGCTCGGCCACGGCACGCGGGCGGCCAAGGACATCCTGCTCGAGCCCGCCGCGCTCGGCGTGCGCTTCCCGGTCGTCGAGGACGTGCCCGAGGTCATCTCCCAGTCCTTCGGCGTCGGCGGCGCTGCGCCCGGCGCCGGGCGCGCCGTGGCGATCCAGTAGCGCCCCGTCAGGCGTCGGGGCGGGCGCGGAAGCCGGTCGCGACGAGGTACTTCTCGGACGAATCCTTGCGGCTCGCCGGCGGCTTGACGTGCTGGACGCGGTCGAAGGCGCGGTGGAGGTGCTTGACGAGGGCGGGGTCGGCGCCGCCCGACAGCACCTTGGAGACGAAGGCGCCGCCGACCTCGAGCACGTCCATCGCGAAGTCGGCCGCCGCCTCGACGAGCGTGGTGATCCTGAGGTTGTCGGTCTGCGGATGCCCCGAGGCCGGCGCCGCCATGTCGGAGAGGACGACGTCGGCGCGGCCGCCGAGGCGGTCGCGCACCGCCGCGTCGGCGCCCTCGTCGAGGAAGTCGAGGGTCATCAGCTCGGCGCCGGGGATCGCCTCGACCTCCTGGAGGTCGACCCCGAGCACCCGCCCGACCGGGCGGCCCTTGCGCGCGCCGAGGGCGTTCACCCGCGCGACCGCGACCTGGACCCAGCCGCCGGGGGCGCAGCCGAGGTCGACGACGCGGGCGCCCGGCGCCAGCAGCCGGAAGCGGTCGTCGATCTCGACGAGCTTGAAGGCGGCGCGGCTGCGGTAGCCCTCGGCCCGCGCCCGCGCGACGTAGGGGTCGTTCAGCTGCCGCTCGAGCCACAGCGTCGAGGACAGCTTCCGGCCCTTGGCGGTCTTGACCCGCACCCGGAGGTCGCGCCGCCCGCGCCCCGAGCCGCCGGACCCGCCGGAGCCGCCGCTTCCCTTGCCGGTGCCGGTCACTCGAGCCGCACGCCCTTGGCGAAGGCGCCGCGGGCGCTCATCATCGCGAAGAGCATCCCCTCGCGGAGGCCGCGGTCGGCGACGCGCATCGATTCGGTCGGCCAGATGCGGAGGAGCGTCTGCAGGATCGCCACGCCGGACATGATGAGCTCCGAGCGGTCGCGCCCGAGGCCGATGTCGTTGCGCCGGCCCTCGGGGCCGAGGCGCAGGAAGCGGCTGATCACCTCCTCGATCGCCCGGGCCGAGAGCACCATCCCGTCGACCTTGCGCCGGTCGTAGCGGCGGAGGCCGAGGTGCGCCGCGCCGACGGTGGTGACGGTGCCCGAGGTGCCGATCATCTGGAAGGTCGCGGGATCGTCGCCGACGCGGGATTCGACGTAGGGGCGGAAGCCCGCGATCCGCTCCTCGAAGTACCACGCCATCAGCGCGAAGCGGGCGTTGTCGTCCTCGACGTCGGCATAGCGCTCGTGGAGGGTGGCGACGCCGAGCGGCACCGAGATGAAGTCGACGATCCGCGCCGCGCCGGGGGCCGCCGGGCCGTGCATGCGGAGGTCGAGGATCGCCTGCGCCCGCCGCTGCGGGGCGATGTCGGAGAGATCGAGCCAGACGAGCTCGGTCGAGCCGCCGCCGATGTCGAAGACCAGCACCTGCTCGGCCTGGGGCGACACGAGCGGCGCGCAGGAGATCACCGCGAGCCGCGCCTCCTCCTC
Organism: uncultured Rhodovulum sp.; assembly: GCA_964511815.1. GTDB lineage: Bacteria > Pseudomonadota > Alphaproteobacteria > Rhodobacterales > Rhodobacteraceae > Amaricoccus. Next base: position 9,613 of record CAZEGY010000013.1, on the reverse strand, counting down.
GGGGCGGATGACCTCGAGGGCGAGCCCGGTCTCGCGGGCGGCGCGCTGGAGGAAGTAGGCGCCGTTGCGCGCCCGCCGGCAGGCCTCGGTGGCGACGAGGCGGACGTTCTTCACCCGGTAGCGGTCGAGCTTGTCGGCGCAGACCTCGAGCGCGGCGAGGGTGCGCCCGATCGCGCCCCTGGAGAGGTGGCCGGTGCGCTCGAGCCCCGAGCCGAGGCGGACCGACTTGGCGAAGGCGTCCACGACCCGGAAATGCCCCACCTCCGGCGTGGCGATCAGCATCCGGCAGCTGTTCGTGCCCAGGTCGAGAGCCGCATAGAGCTCCGCAGGCGACGCCACGGGCTCCGGCCCGCGCCGCCTCGGCGCCAGCGCGACACTATCCTGCGCAGACTCGGTCAAGTCGTGCGCCATGTGGAACCATCATGTTCCGCGGAACGATCACCGCGGATTTGAGGTGAAGGTTACATGACGCCGCCCGGCATGGCAACAACCGCGGCCGTCCTCGAAGCGCGGCCGTTCCGCCGCGTTTGTCGCCTGTCTTTGGGGAGCCGGGCGAGCATCCGGGCGCAAGCGCCCGGAATGGTGCCAGGGTTCAGGCCGCCCCCGTCCCGTCGGCGGCCGCGGCGAGCGGCGCGGCGGCGTAGCCGAGCGTCCGGCAGACGTCGAAGGAGAGGTCGGGGTTGTTGAGCGTGTAGACGTGCAGGTGCCGGGCGCCCTCGGCGATCAGGCCGTCGCACTGCTCGCAGGCGATCGAGACCGAGAGGAGATAGGCCTCCTCGGGGGTCGCGGCGTTGGCGAAGGCCTTGTGCATCCACTCCGGCACCCGGGCGCGGCAGCGGGCGGCGAAGTTCACCATCTTGGCGAAGTTCTCGACCGGCAGGACGCCCGGCCGGATCGGCGCGGTGATCCCGGCCTTGGCGCAGGCGTCGCGGAAGCGCAGGAAGTCCTCGTTGTCGAAGAAGAACTGGGTGATCGCGCTCGAGGCGCCGGCGTCGAGCTTGCGCTTGAGGTTGTCGATGTCGGCCGCCGGGCTCTCCGCCTCGGGGTGGACCTCCGGGTAGGCCGCGACCGCGATCTCGAAGTCGCCGATGCTCCGCAGCGCCGCGACGAGCTCGGCGGCGCTGGCGAACCCGTCCGGGTGCGGCTCGAAGCGGGTCGCGCCCTTGGGCGGGTCGCCGCGCAGCGCCACGATGCGCCGCACCCCCATGCGGGCGTAGCCGCGGGCGACGTCGAGGGTCTCCTCGCGCGTCGCGCCGACGCAGGTGAGGTGGCCGGCGACGTTCAGCCGCGCCCGGTCGACGATCGTGCGGATCGCGGCGTTGGTGCGGTCGCGGGTCGTCCCGCCGGCGCCGTAGGTCACCGACACGAACGACGGCGCCAAGGGCGCGAGTCGCTCGACCGAGCGCCAGAGCCTGAGCGCGCCTTCGGGCGTATGCGGGGGGAAGAATTCGAAGGACAGGCCGGGAAGGGCCTTTTCCGTCTGGGTCATGTGCACCGGTCCATACCGACAATGAAGTTTGCGGGGTCGAGAATACTTCTGGATTCCTTCCCGGGCAACGCCTAACTGACTCCGCCGCCCACCGTCAGGGGCGGCTCGTCACGAGGGGGGCCCCATGCCCGAGGTAACCATCGTCTACTGGCGCGACATCCCTGCCCAGGTCATTGTCGGAAGTGGCCGCCGCGCGGCCAAGATGCCGCTTCCCGAACGCTTCGAGACCGCGATCGACCGCTGCGCCATGCGCGCGGGGGCGCGCGACTCGGACGCCTACCTCGCCGAGTGGCGCAAGGGCGAGCCCTACCTTGTCGATGGTGACGCCGCAGATGTCGCTTCCGGCGAAGCGGCGCGGCTCGAGGAGGAGTTTAGTCCGGAGGCGATCAAGGCCCTGATCGCGAACGAAGGCTGGGCCACCCCGCGCCCCTGATCGACCCCTGATCTACCCGGAGAGACTCGATGGCGAGAATCCTCGATTTCGTCCGCAGGAGCCCTGCGCCCGCGGCGACGCCCGCCGGCGGCGCCGCGCTCGACGCGCTGCTCGCCGGATTCTCGATCGAGGTGATGCCGCGCACCGCGAGCAGGATCGCCGACTTCCGGGAGATCCTGCCCGCCGGCACCCGGGTCTACCTCGCCCACATCGACGGCACCGACTTCGCCGAGATGAAGGCCACCGCCGCCCGCCTCGCCGGCGAGGGATTCGCGGTGATGCCGCACTTCCCGGCGCGCGGCATCGCCGACCGCAGCGAGCTCGAGGCGCGAATCGCCGCCTATGCCGAGGTCGGGGTCCGCGAGGCCCTGGTCATCGCCGGCGGCATCGACACGCCGCGCGGCGCCTACGGCGAGGCGCTCCAGCTGTTGCGCACCGGGCTCTTCGACGCCTACGGCTTCACCGACCTCCATGTCGCCGGCCACCCGGAGGGCAATCGCGACATCGACCCGGCGGGCGGCGACGCGCGGGCGCTCGCCGCCCTCGCCGCCAAGGCCGCCTTCCGGCACGAGACCGACGCCCGCATGGCGATCGCGACGCAGTTCTGCTTCGAGGTCGCCCCGGTCGTCGCCTGGGCCGACCGCCTCGCCGCGGCGGGGATCGCGCTTCCCGTCCACCTCGGCGTCGCCGGGCCGGCGAAGCTCCAGACCCTCGTCCGCTACGCGATGACCTGCGGGGTCGGCGCCTCGATGCGCGTCCTCCAGCGCCGGGCCGCCGACCTGACCAAGCTGATGCTGCCCTTCGCGCCGACCGAGTTCCTCGCCGATCTCGCCGCCCACAAGGCGGCGAACCCGGACTTCCCGGTCGAGCGCATCCACTTCTTCCCGCTCGGCGGCATCGGCGCCACCACCGACTACACCGGCGCCCTTGCGGCGCGGCCCGAGCGGCGCCTGGCGTGATCGCGTTTGTCTGCGACCTCGGCGGCGAGGAGTATGGCGCCCGCGTCATGGGCCGGCCGAACCGCGAAACCCTGAAGGCGAGCGTCCCATGACCCGCACCGTCGTCGAGTCGAAGTCGCGGACCGTGGTGATCGGCTTCGACCAGCCGTTCTGCGTCATCGGCGAGCGCATCAACCCGACGGGGCGCAAGAAGCTCGCCGCCGAGCTCGAGGCCGGCGACTTCTCCACCGTCGCGCACGACGCCCTCGAGCAGGTCGCCTGCGGCGCGACGATGCTCGATGTCAACGCCGGGGTCGTCTACAACTCGAACCCCAACCCGAACGAGACCGAGCCGCCGCTGATGCGGCGGATGATCGAGCTCGTGCAGGGCCTCGTCGACGTGCCGCTCTCGATCGACAGCTCGGTTCCCGGCGCGCTCGAGGCCGGACTCGCGGTCGCGCAGGGCCGGCCGCTGCTCAACTCGGTGACCGGCGAGGAGGAGCGCCTCGAGCTCGTGCTGCCGCTCGTGAAGAAGTACGACGTGCCCGTCGTCGCCATCTCCAACGACGACACCGGCATCTCCGAGGACCCCGACGTCCGTTTCGAGGTGGCGAAGAAGATCGTGGAACGCGCCGCCGACTTCGGCATCCCGGCGCACGACATCGTCGTCGATCCGCTGGTCATGCCGGTCGGTGCGATGGCGACCGCGGGCCTCCAGGTCTTCGCCCTCGTCCGGCGGCTCCGCGCCGAGCTCGGCGTCAACACCACCTGCGGCGCGTCGAACGTCTCCTTCGGGCTCCCCAACCGCCACGGCATCAACGCCGCCTTCCTGCCGATGGCGATCGCCTCGGGCATGACGAGCGCGATCATGAACCCGGTGCGCCCGCAGGAGATGGCGGCGATCCGCGCCGCCAACCTCCTGATCAACGCCGACCCGTGGGGCGCCGCGTGGATCGCCGCCAACAAGGCGCCGCTCGCCGAGGGCGAGGTCGAGGCCGGCGCCCGCGGCCGCCGCGAGGGCCGCCGCCGGCGCTCGTGACCGCCGCGCTCCCCTGGCGCGAGACGGCCGACGGCGTCGACCTCGCCGTGCGCCTGACCCCGCGCGGCGGCGCCGCCCGCATCGAGGGCGTCGCCGAGTGGGACGGCCAGCCCGTCCTCAGGGTCCGCGTCGCCGCCCCGCCGGTCGAGGGCGCGGCCAACGACGCCCTCGTCGCCTTCCTCGCCAAGGCGCTCGGCCTGCCTCGCTCCGCCGTCACCCTCGTCGCCGGCGACCGCGCGCGGGTGAAGCGGCTGCGTCTCAGGGGGACGGGGCTGGCCGGGCGCCTGGCGGCGCTGGTGGCGTGATGGTCGTTAACCGGGCAGCAACGAAGACTTCGCTCTCTGGGGCGCATGGTCCGCAACGAACGCCTCAAGCTCTTCGCCAATTTCCTGAGCGCCCTCAGCCTCGCGCTCATCGCGATCGCGGCGCTTCGGCCAGTCTTCGAGATCGGTGGGGATCCCGCGCAGATCGTGACGTGGTTCCTGGCAGGACTCGCTTTGCACGGAATGGCGCACTATGTTCTCGGTCACATGAGATAGGCGGTGGCCATGACGCTCTACGACATTCTGGTCCCGGTGCTTTTCCTTTCCGTCGGCGTGGCGGGGGTCCTGATCGTTCACCTCACCGATCCCGATCGAAAGCGGTCGCGGAAGCACTGATCCGCATCGGCCTTCCCGGGCGCCGCGCCCGATGACCGACCCCTTCGTCATCTTCACCCCCTCGGGCAAGCGCGGCCGCGTCGCGCCCGGCACCACCGTCCTCGCCGCCGCCCGCGCCCTCGGCGTCGACCTCGACAGCGTCTGCGGCGGGCGGGGGATCTGCTCGAAGTGCCAGGTCGCGCCCGCCTTCGGCGCCTTCCCGAAGCACGGCGTCACCTCGACCGAGGCGGCGCTGTCGCCGTTCAATGCCGTCGAGGCGCGCTACGACCGCGTCCGCGGGCTCGCCGCCGGCCGTCGCCTCGGCTGCCAGGCGCAGGTGCTCGGCGACGTCGTCATCGACGTGCCGCCGGAGAGCCAGGTCCACAAGCAGGTCGTCCGCAAGCGCGCCGAGGCCCGCGCCATCGTCATGGACCCCGCGACCCGTCTCCACTACGTCGAGGTCGCCGAGCCGGACATGCACGACCCCTCGGGCGACCTCCAGCGGCTCGAGCGCGCCCTCGCCGAGCAGTGGGGCATCCCCGACGCCAAGGGCGACCTCCGCAGCCTGCAGATGCTCCAGGGCGCCTTGAGGAAGGGCGACTGGAAGGTCACCGTCGCCGTCCACCGCGACGGGCCGGACGTGCGCATCCTCCACGTCTGGCCGGGCTTCTACGAGGGCACGATCTACGGCCTCGCCATCGACGTCGGCTCGACGACGATCGCCGGCCACCTCTGCGACCTCCAGACCGGCGCGGTGCTCGCGTCGACCGGGCTGATGAACCCGCAGATCCGCTTCGGCGAGGACCTGATGAGCCGGGTCTCCTACGCGATGCTGAACCCCGGCGGCGCGGCGGAGATGACGGCGGCGGTCCGCGGGGCGCTGAACGAGCTCGCCGGGCAGGCCGCGGCCGAGGCCGGCATCGACCGGGCGCTGATCTTCGAGGCGGTGCTCGTCGGCAACCCGGTCATGCACCACCTCCTCCTCGGCATCGACCCGACCGAGCTCGGCATGGCGCCGTTCGCGCTCGCCACCGCCGACGCGCTGCACTTCTGGGCCGAGGAGATCGAGCTCCGCCTGCACCCGGACGCGCGCATCTACATCCTGCCGTGCATCGCCGGCCACGTCGGCGCCGACGCCGCCGCGGTCGCGCTCTCCGAGAGCCCGAACCGCTCCGAGGAGCTGATGCTCGTCGTCGACGTCGGCACCAACGCCGAGATCCTCCTCGGCAACACCAGCCGCGTCCTCGCCTGCTCCTCGCCGACCGGCCCCGCCTTCGAGGGCGCGCAGATCTCGTCCGGCCAGCGCGCCGCGCCGGGGGCGATCGAGCGCGTCGAGATCGACCCGGCGACGAAGGCGCCGCGCTTCCGCGTCATCGGCGTCGACGCCTGGTCCGACGATCCGGCGTTCCCGCCCGACACCCGCGTCACCGGCATCTGCGGCTCGGGCATCATCGAGGCGATCGCCGAGATGCGCCTCGCCGGCCTCCTCGACGCCTCGGGGCTCGTCGGCTCGGCCGAGGCGACGGGCAGCGACCGCATGGTCGCGCAGGGCCGCACCCACGCCTATCGCCTGCACGGCGACATCCTCGTGACCCAGGGCGACGTCCGCGCCATCCAGCTCGCGAAGTCGGCGCTCTACGCCGGGGCGCGGCTCCTGATGGACCAGTTCGGCACCGACACCGTCGACCGCATCGTCCTCGCCGGCGCCTTCGGGGCGCACATCTCGCCGAAGCACGCGATGGTGCTCGGCATGATCCCCGACTGCGACCTCGCCCGCGTCACCTCCGCCGGCAACGCCGCCGGCACCGGGGCGCGGATCGCGCTCCTGAACGTCGCCGCCCGCCGCGAGATCGAGAGCGTCGTCGGCAACATCCACAAGGTCGAGACCGCGATCGAGCCGCGCTTCCAGGAGCACTTCGTCGCCGCCAACGCCATCCCGCACGCCACCGCCGCCTTTCCGCACCTGCCGCCGCTGCCGCAGGTCGGCTTCAACGCCGGGGGCGGGGAGGGCAGGCGGCGCCGGCGCGGATAGAGGCGGCGCGGGATCGGCGCCCGAATGCTATCGTGCCGGGGTCGAGCGACGACGATGGCCGAGGGAGAGAGCCGGTGAGCTACGAGGACATTCTCTACGCGGTGCGCGACGGGGTGGCGCACGTCACCATCAACCGCCCGGAGAAGTACAACGCCTTCCGCCCCAGGACCTGCGACGAGCTGATCGACGCGATCGGCCGGGCCGGGTGGGACCGCGCGATCGGTGCGATCGTGCTCGCCGGGGCGGGGGACAAGGCGTTCTGCACCGGCGGCGACCAGTCCGCGCACCAGGGCCAGTACGACGGGCGCGGGACCATCGGGCTGCCGCTCGAGGAGCTGCATTCGGTGATCCGCGACGTGCCGAAGCCGGTCATCGCCAAGGTGCAGGGGTTCGCGATCGGCGGCGGCAACGTGCTCTGCACGATCTGCGACTTCACCATCGCCGGGGAGAAGGCGGTCTTCGGGCAGGTCGGCCCCAAGGTCGGGTCGGTCGATCCGGGATTCGGCACGGCGTTCCTCGCGCGCTGCGTCGGCGAGAAGAAGGCCCGCGAGATCTGGTATCTCTGCCGGCGCTACACCGCCGCGGAGGCGCTGGCGATGGGGCTCGTCAACGCGGTGGTGCCGAACGAGGAGCTCGACGCCGAGGTCGACCGCTGGTGCGCGGAGATCATGGCGAACTCGCCGACGGCGATCGCCATCGCCAAGCGGTCGTTCAACATGGACACCGAGCACCAGCGCGGGATCGCCGGCCTCGGCATGTACGCGCTCTCGCTCTACTACGACACCGAGGAGAGCAAGGAAGGCGCCGCCGCCTTCCGCGAGAAGCGCAAGCCCGACTTCCGCAAGTTCGGGCGCCGATGAGGCGGGATCAGGCCGGGGTGCGGGCGGCGCGGTTCCTGAGGCCGCGGCCGAGATAGGCCTCGATCACCGCCTCGTTCTTCATCACCTCGGCGGGGTGGCCGACGGTCAGCACCTTGCCCTCGGCCATGACGATCACCGGATCGCAGAGCCGGCCGATGAAGTCCATGTCGTGCTCGACCATGCAGAAGGTGTAGCCGCGCTCCTTGTTGAGCCGGACGATGGCGTCGCCGATGGTGTTGAGCAGCGTGCGGTTCACCCCGGCGCCGACCTCGTCGAGAAAGACGATCTTGGCGTCGACCATCATCGTGCGGCCGAGCTCGAGCAGCTTCTTCTGCCCGCCCGAGAGGTTGCCGGCGAGCTCGTCGGCGACGTGGGAGATCTCGAGGAACTCGATCACCTCGTCGGCGCGGCGGCGGACGTCCCTCTCCCGCGCGCGGACCTTCGCGCCCTTGAACCAGGCGTCCCAGAGCACCTCGCCGGGTTGCGCCGGGGGCACCATCATCAGGTTCTCGCGCACGGTGAGCGTCCCGAACTCGTGGGCGATCTGGAAGGTGCGCAAGAGCCCCTTGTGGAAGAGCGCGTGGGGCGAGAACCCGGTGATTTCCTCCCCGTCGAGGAAGACCTGCCCCGAGGTCGGGGGGAACAGGCCGGCGATGACGTTGAAGAGCGTCGACTTGCCGGCGCCGTTCGGGCCGATGAGGCCGGTGATCGAGCCCTTGGCGATGTCGATCGAGGCACCGTCGACGGCCCGGAGGCCGCCGAAGTGCATGTGGAGGTTGTCGACGCGGATCATGCGGTCCCTTCCGGGCGGGGCCGGCCCGCGACCGGGCCGGCCGGGACGGGTCAGCGGTAGCCGAGGGTGGTGAAGCCGTCGTTCTCGATCTCGTAGACGCGGTAGGAGCCCTGCGCCTCGCCCTCGCCGATCAGCTCGACGCTGGTCGCGCCGACGTAGTCGATGTCGGTGCCGGCGGCGGCGAGCTCGATGCCCTTGGCGAGCTCGCCCGCGAAGATCTGCTCGCCCGGCGCGTTCGCCACGTCCATCACCTTGTCGCGGATGCCGGTGCGGTCGGCCGAGCCGCTGGCCGCGATCGCGAGCGCGATCAGCGCGGCGGCGTCGTAGCTCTCGGGGACGTAGGTGCCGGTCGGGTCCTGGCCGGCGGCCTTCGCCACCTCGGCGAACCTGTCGGCGGCGTCGCCCTCGGAGCCCGGGAGCGTGCCGATGACCTTGCCGTTGATCTCGCTGCCGATCTTGTCGATCAGGCTCTGGCCGTACATGCCGTCGCCGAAGAAGAACTGCTCGAAGGCGCCGGTGTCGAGCGAGGCCTGGGTGATGCCGACGCCGCCCTGGTCGACGTAGCCGAGCACGACGAGCGCGGGCGCCCCCGAGGCTTGGAGCGCGCCGACCTCGGCCGAGTAGTCGGCCTTGCCGTCCTCGTGCGGCGCCGAGATCGCGACCTTGCCGCCGAGCGCCTCGAAGGCGGCGGCGAAGCTGTCGGCGAAGCCCTTGCCGTAGTCGTTGTTGGTGAAGGTGAGCGCGACCTCGTCGAGGCCCTGCTCCTTGACCACCTCCGCGAGGATCTCGCCCTGGCGGGCGTCCGAGGGCGCGGTGCGGAAGAAGAAGCCGTCGTCCGCGATCGTCGACAGCGCCGGCGAGGTCGCCGACGGCGAGATCATCGGCACGCCGTTCGGGATGGCGACGTTGTTCGCGATCGCCGTCGTCACGCCGGAGCAGTCGGCGCCCATGATCGCGGCGACGTTCTCGGCGGTCACGAGGTTCGTCGCGGCGGTGGTGGCCGCGGCGGCGTCGATGCAGGTCGAGTCGGCGCGGACCGGGGCGAGGGTGATCCCGCCCGGGAGCTTGCCCGAGTCCGAGGCCTCCTTGAAGGCGAGCTCGGCGCTCGCGGCCATGCCCGGGGTGATCGACTCGAGCGGGCCGGTGAAGCCGAGGATGATCCCGACGTTCACCGGCTGCGCGGCGGCGGCGCCGGCGAGGCCGGCGGCGGCGGCGGTCGCGAGCAGGATGCGCTTCATTTTGCTTTTCTCCCTGTCAGAAGCCTCCGGGCCGGCGCCCGCGGGGCGCGGCCGGAATCAGATGGGAAGAACGATTATCTCTTTGCCGACTCAAGGCAAGCCGCCCCGGCCCGCGAGGGTTTCCGCGACACGTCGCCCCGGCCCGCGCCTCAG
>CAZEGY010000012.1:18227-21332 GCA_964511815.1 uncultured Rhodovulum sp. | reverse complement strand
GATCGGGCACGGGCGGGTACCGCCGCCCGGCCGATCCCTGACTGAAAGACGTAGTAGCGGCGGTGCGCTGCCCAACTATGCTCATGCAGCCCACGGGGGTGAGCCGCGGATCGGGTAGCGGAAAGTGTGTCAGAGGGTAGAGTGATGTCGCAAGCACTGGCCGAGGGTCGCGTCCGCCCGGCGCAGGCGGAACGGGGGTGCCGCGTCTGCGGCGACGGCGAGATCCGGCCCCTCCTCGAGGAGCGGTCGGTCCCGCTCTATTGCAACGTGCTCCGGGCCGATCGCGACAGCGCGGTCGACGCGCCGCGCGGGCCGCTGCAGCTCTCGGTCTGCGCGGGCTGCGGCCACGTCTACAACGAGGCGTTCGTGCCGGAGCTCCTCGACTATACCCCGGCCTACGAGAACTCCCTGCACCATTCGCCGCATTTCCAGGGCTATGCCGGGGATCTCGCCCGCAGCCTCGTCGAGAGCTACGACGTGCGCGGGCGCCTCGTCGTCGACGTGGGCTGTGGCCGCGGCGATTTCCTGGCGCTCGTCTGCCGCCTCGGCGGCAACGTCGGCCGCGGATACGACCGCAGCTGCCCGCCGGACGCCGAGGCGATGGCCGACGGGCTCGACCTCGTCTTCGTCAGCGAGTTCTTCACGCGCACGACGGCGCTGCCGCCGATCGACCTGCTCATGTGCCGGCAGGTGCTCGAGCACATCGCCGACCCGGCGGCCTTCCTGGCCGAGATCGTCGCGTCGCCGGCGGTCACCCCGGGCACGGTCCTGTTCTTCGAGGTTCCGAACGCGGCCTACACCCTCGAGGGCGACGGCATCTGGGATCTCATCTACGAGCACTGCTCCTACTTCACCCGGGGGTCGCTCGTGACCCTCTTCGAGCGGTGCGGGCTCGAGGTCGTCGCGACCCGCGACCTCTACTCGGGACAGTACCTCGGGATCGAGGCACGGCCCCGGCGCGCCGCGGCGGCGCCGCGCGCGCCGGCGGCCGGCCCGGCGGCCGATGCCGCGGCCTCCTTCGCCGGGCGGTACCGCGCCAAGCTGTCGTGGTGGCAGGACGCGGTCGCCCGATGGGCCGCGGACGGGGAGCGGATCGTCGTCTGGGGTGCCGGCTCCAAGGGCGTGAGCTTCCTCGACGCGCTCGGGCCGACCCCGATCGCCTACGCCGTCGACCTCAACCCGCGCAAGCACGGCCGCTTCCTTCCGGGCAGCGGTGCCGAGGTCGTCGCGCCCGAGTTCCTCCGCGCGTACCGCCCCGATCGGGTGATCCTGATGAACGCCGTCTACCGGGAGGAGGTCGCCGGCCTCCTCGCCGGGCTCGGCCTGGCGCCGGCGCTGGTCGCGGCCTGAACGCGGAGGGAAGGACACCGAGCGATCGTCCGATGAGCCACCGAGAAGACACCGTCGCCGCGCTCTCCGAGCGACGGCAACCCGCGCCGGCCGGCGGCCGGCCGCGCCGGCGCGTGGCGGGCTGAGCCGTGCTCGAGCGCAATCCCAACCCGGTCAGGCCCGACGTGCGCAACGAGTGGCCGGCGCCCCCCGCCGACGACGGCGGCATCAGTCGCGCCGAGCTGCTCGGCTTCGCCCGGCGGCACTTCCTGGCGATCGGCGCCTGCATGGGCCTCGGCATCCTGGTCGCCGGCCTGCACGTCGCGTCGCAGGAGCCGTCGTTCACTGCCTACACGCAGATCCTCATCGACCTCAAGGCGCCGACGCTGCTCGACAGCCAGAGCCGCGAGGTCGAGACCTCGCTCGACACCGCCGAGGTGGAGAGCCAGATGACCGTGCTGCGCTCGGAGATGATCGCCACGATGGTGATCGACGAGCTCGGCCTCGTCGACGATCCGGAGTTCCAGGGCCAGCGGCCGTCGCGTCTCGAGATCCTGCTCGCGAAGGCTGCCGAGCTCGCCCGCGACACCGGCCCCGGCGGCCCCGCCGGGCCCGAGGCCGTCGAGGACGGAGGGCCGGACGGGCTCGCCGGAGACCCCGCGGAAGCGGCGGGCGAGGTCGCGGACGGCGCGGCCCCCGAGGCGGGCGAGGCCGCCGGCGCGCCCGCGGAGGCGGTGGCGGACGAGCTCGCGGCCGTGCCCGCCGACCCCCCGCTGCCGCCGTCCGCGGAGGACGTGGCCGCGGAGACCGACGCCCGGCGGGTGACGCTCGCGCTCTTCCAGAGCAAGCTCGGCGTCAGCCGGGTCAGCGTCTCCTACGTGATCGAGATCGCCTTCTCCTCGCGCGACCCGGAGAAGGCGGCCCGCATCGCCAACGCCACCGCCGACGCGTACGTGCGCGAGCAGCTCCTGTCGAAGATCGCGGCGATGGAGCAGGGCAACGAATGGCTGGAGGCCCGGCTGAACGAGCTCCGCCACAAGCTCAACGCCGCCACCCAGGCCGCCCAGGCGTTCCGGGCCCGCCACGACTACAGCATCCCCGACGCGTCCGCGACCGACGTCGGCGCGATCGCCGCCGAAGCCGACGACGACGAGGCGCCGACCCTCGAAGAGCTGGAGGCGACGGCGGACACCTACCGCAAGCTCTACGGCAGCGTCCTCGAGGCGTACACCTCGTCGATGCAGCACAAGTCCTACCCGTACTCGCTGGTGCGGGTGATCACCCCGGCATCGCCGCCGTTCGACAAGAGCTCGCCCCGGACCAAGATCACGCTGGTCTTCGGCGCCCTCGCCGGACTGCTCCTCGGCGGCGGGATCGCGGTCGCCCGGCAGAGCCTCGACACCTCGATCCGCACCGTCCGGCAGGTCCGGTCCGACCTCGGCGTCGACTGTCTCGTCGAGGTGCCGCGGGTCCGCCACGGGTCGAACGACCGGCGCGGGCTGAGCCTCGTCGCCAGCGATCCCGAGTCCGCCTTCGCGGACGCGATCGGCCGGCTGCGGACGGCGATCCGGATCAACGCCCGCGCCGACGGGAGCGTCGTCGTCGGGATCACCTCGGCGCTGCCCGGCGAGGGCAAGAGCGTCGTCGCGAGCAACCTCGGCCTCGTCTGCGTGGCCGCCGGCTACCGTACCCTCCTCGTCGACGCGGACCCCGTGCATGCGACCCTCACCGCGTCCCTGCGCCCGCCGCCCGGGAGCGACGCCAGGAGCGAGGCGG